>DAOWNV010000159.1 GCA_030642405.1 Desulfosarcina sp. | reverse complement strand
CTTTTGAAAAAAGATCCTTCCATAAAAAAACCCCAACGGCTTTATATTGATATGAAAAACAGTCGTTTGGACGAGAATATCCGAAAAATTATTCCCATAAATGACCAGCTGCTTAGTGATGCCAGGGCAGGTCAATATACTGAAGATACAGTTAGAATCGTGGTGGATATCAAATCTTTCAAACACTATAAGATTTTTTCACTAAAAAACCCTTTTCGCATCGTGTTGGATGTTTGGGGACAGGAGACGCGAAAGCGGGTCGCAGGTTCTTCCTCTTCACCTGTTTTCAATCCCTCAATGGGTAAAATTCCTCCCGGTGCTATTGCACGCCAGTTAGCACTGGGGGTCAGCCGTATCGTGATCGACCCTGGACATGGTGGGAAAGATTATGGTGCTCCCGGCTATCTGAAGGGCGTCCATGAAAAGGATATCGTTCTACAGATCGCAAAAAGGTTGGCAAGGAAAGTGGAATCGGAACTCAAATGCGATGCCGTGCTGACACGCAAAACAGACAGATACCTGACCTTGGAGGAACGAACGGCCATTGCCAATACCCAGAATGCCGATTTGTTTATTTCTATTCATACCAATGCTGTGAGAAACAAACGGGCATATGGAATCGAGACCTATTATCTGAATCTGGCCACCGATGATGATGCCATCCTCGTGGCTGCCAGGGAAAACGCCACATCAGCAAAGAATATCAGTGATCTGGAATCCATTTTAAATGATTTAATGCAGAATGCGAAGATCAATGAATCCAGCCGTTTGGCAACTATGGTACAAACTGAAATGTGCCTGCACCTGAAAAAAAAGTTCAAGCACATTCGAAACAAAGGTGTAAAACAGGCGCCTTTTTATGTACTCCTCGGTGCACAGATGCCGGCATTGCTCGTGGAAACTTCATTCATTTCCAATCCAAGAGAATGCAAGAGGCTAACCACAAAGGCTTACCAGGAGGAGTTGTGCAACGGCATCATAAAAGGGATTCGAAAATACATCAAAGAAACCAATCCAACTGCATTTAACACGTTGCCGATGCGGTTGGAAAAGAGTGGATAATATACAATACTTACAAAGGGAGAGAAAGATGACCTACACTAACATTATTTTTGAAGTTTCAGAGGGGATTGCTACTATTACGTTCAACCGTCCTAAGGCACTAAACGCATTAAATGGTGATTTGCTGGATGAATTAAACACCGCTTTGGGAGAAATTGCTTCCGATGAAGATATAAGGGTTCTTGTACTTACCGGATCTGGTGAAAAATCCTTTGTGGCTGGGGCAGACATTACCCAACTGGCCACCTTCAATACCCTCCAGGCAAAACTGTTCGGCGAAAAAGGGCAGGCGATTATCAGCAGGCTGCAAGAACTCTCCATACCGGTTATTGCCGCTGTCAATGGTTTTGCACTTGGTGGCGGCAGCGAGATGGCCCTGGCCTGTGATTTCATTTACGCTTCAGAAAATGCGATGTTCGGCCTTCCGGAAATCAATTTGGGACTCATCCCAGGCTTCGGTGGAACCCAACGGCTGCCACGGCTGATTGGAAGCAACAGAGCCAAGGAGATGATTTTTACCGGCAAACTGATTCCGGCGTCAGAAGCTGAAAAGGCCGGCATAGTTAATCGTGTGCTGCCACAGGCGTCATTGATGGAAGAGACATTAAAAACAGCCAGGACCATTGCTGCCAAAGGAAAGGTCTCCCTTCGAGCAGCCAAGCAGGCTATCAACAATGGATTGAATGTGGATTTATCCACAGGCTGCCGAATCGAGATGGATGCCTTCGCCATCTGCATGGCCAGTGAAGATGGAAGAGAAGGAACCAGTGCATTTCTTGAAAAAAGAAAACCTGAGTTCAAGGGCGAACTCAATAAATAATTGGGGTAACCCTAGTCTTTCGGCTTCCTTGTATAAATAAAGACCGGGTAACTGGAAGAGAAAGGCTGTGGGACGACCCTCGCGGCCTTTTTTATTGAATCTCGGGAAGGGCGCCCAATAATCGTACTTTCCTTACGACTTTCCCATCAGCAAGAAAGAGAGAACCATCATGATTCATGACATCGAATATGAAACCATGCCTCGGGAGGCGCTGGAAGCGATTCAGCTCAGGCGGCTCCAAAACACATTGGCTCGTGTATATAGCAGTGTTCCGTTTTATAGGGATGCTTTCAATGCAGCCGGTATCAAGCCTTCAGATATAAAAAGCCTGTCTGATCTTAGCCGAATACCTTTTACGACAAAAAAGGATCTTCGTGATAATTATCCGTTCAACATGTTCGCCGTTCCCATGGATAACGTGGTGCGCATTCATGCCTCCTCCGGGACAACCGGGCAACCGACGGTTGTCGGGTATACGGCAAGGGATATCGGAACATGGTCCAACCTTATGGCGCGTGCCCTTGCAGCAGGTGGTGCAGGTCGTGGTGATATCATTCACAATGCCTACGGATACGGTTTGTTCACCGGTGGTTTAGGTATCCATTACGGGGCGGAACGCCTGGGAGCATCGGTGATCCCCGTCTCCGGCGGAAACACCAAGCGTCAGGTGGTGATAATGAAAGATTTCGGTCCCACCATTCTTACGTCAACGCCATCTTATGCCCTGCACCTGGCTGAGGTGGCAGAGGAGGTTGGCGTTTCTTTCGATTCTCTAAAATTCAAATTTGGGGTTTTCGGTGCGGAACCATGGTCGGAGAAAATGCGTGAGGAGATCGAGCGTAAACTGAATCTGATCGCCGTCGATATTTATGGCCTCAGCGAGGTGATGGGTCCTGGGATCGCCATTGAGTGTCATGAGGGGAAAAAAGGGCTGCATGTATTCGAAGATCATTTCATACCGGAAATTGTTGATCCCGAAACACTTGAACTTTTGCCATACGGTGAAAAGGGTGAATTGGTATTCACCTCGCTGACAAAGGAGGCTTTTCCAGTCATCCGTTACCGCACGCGGGACATCACCTCATTGAATCCAGAGCCCTGTATTTGCGGCAGAACCCATGTCCGTATGAGTCGGGTGACGGGACGAAGCGACGATATGTTGATTATTCGCGGTGTCAACGTATTTCCCACCCAGATCGAAAGTGTACTGATGGAAACCGAAGAAGTGGAACCCCATTATCAACTAGTTGTCGACCGCGAGGACAATCTGGATGTGCTGACCGTGAAGGTAGAAGTAAGTGAAAGGACGTTCACCGACGAGGTCAAGGGATTGCAGTCTTTGGAGAGGCGTATCTCTAAAAATATCAAAGAATTGCTTGGTGTTTCAGCGCGTGTTAAACTGGTGGAGCCCAAGGGAATCGACAGGAGCCAGGGAAAGGCGGTTCGAGTGGTGGATAATCGTAACATTTGATTGTTTAAAAAATAAAACCTTTGGCTTAAGTCCAATGACCATTGACCGATTACTTAGTGGAGGAAGATATGAAAGTAGAACAAATTTCCGTGTTTCTGGAGAACAAAAGCGGACGGCTTTCGGAAGTAACAGCGATTTTAGCTGAATCGGAAGTCAACATTCGTGCTCTTGCCCTTGCCGATACGTCTGACTTCGGTGTGTTGCGATTGATTGTCGACGATACGGAAAATGCGCGGAAGGCGTTGAAAAACAACGGGTTTACCGTAGGTAAGACCAATGTTATAGCCGTTGAAGTGCCTGATCAACCAGGAGGACTCCACCATATTCTGACTTTGTTTTACAAAGCTGACATCAATGTGGAGTATATGTACGCTTTTGTACGGTCATCAGGCGATAATGCCGTAATGATCTTTCGCATCGAAAAAGAGGAAGAGGCGATTCGTCTTCTTGAAAAAAATGGTGTCAGTGTGATTGACGGACAGAGGCTGTACAGCATTTGACCGAATTGGAGCAGAGAAGGCGATGTCGGACAAAAAGATCGACCGGATCCAGTTGATTTGGGCTATTGCATTGATCCTTGCAGGATTGGGAGTCTTTTACCGGCTTCCCCAGGTAATGCCTGAAATTGCGGAAATTCCCGTGTTTGCACAGGCTTCCGGAGTCATCCGGTTCTGCTTTTATTTCATGGGAATTTTCCTCATCGGTGGAGGATGCAAAAAACTCTATAATCACTATCGAAAAAAAAGCTGAAGAAGTAAATACAACCTTACACGTATCCAAAATGGTATCAAATCATGGCCAACGCTGAAATCTCCTTGACTCTCGACGAAGAACCCATTGCATCATCCACAGCTGAATCCCATTATCGCAACAGTATCCAGGCGATAGGAACGCGATTGAGCCAAGCCGACAATCTAGGCGAGGCGCTGATCAATTCAAAGGATGAAATCTGTGATCTGTTGGGTGCGGATCGGATTACCGTTTACGTGGTGGATGGCGTTAAACGGGAGCTGGTGTCCCGTTTCAAGTCAGGTAGTGAAGTGGCTGAGATTCGAGTTCCGGTGGCTTCCACCAGTATAGCAGGATATGCTGCGTTGAAACAGAAATTGGTCAACGTCAAGGACACCTATAATGACAAAGTCCTTTCTGAAATCGATCCGGTTCTTCAATTCGATTCCAGCTGGGACCGGCGGACCGGGTATCGGACCAAACAGATTCTGGCTCATCCCATAATCTATAAGAAATATCTCATGGGTACCCTTGAGCTAATCAACCGCAAGTCCAATGGTGAATTCGGACCCGCAGAGGAAAACGCGGTCCAGGAGCTATCCAAGATACTTGGGGTCGCCCTATACAATCAGAAACGGATCGCTGCACGAGGAGGGCGAACACATAAATACGACTACCTTTTAAAGAACCATCTGCTCACCCAAAAGGAATTGGCAAAGGCACTCGCTGACGCCTCCCAGCGCAAGGAGTCGACCCCTTCGATCTTGATGAAAGAGTATCATATCCCTAAAAAAGAGGTCGGCACTGCGCTGGAAAAGCATTTTAAAACCAGCTTTATCGAATACAATGCCAATTTTCCCATCCCAGGAGACCTCATGACGGGATTGAAAGTCCCCTTTATGAGAAACAACATCTGGGTACCTTTGAAAAATGAGGGTAACAAGGTCGTTATCGCCGTTGACAACCCTCACGACCTGAAAAAGATAGACGAAATCAAAGCCTTGTTTCCTGGGCGGCCAGTGACCTTTTACGTTAGTTTTAAGCAAGATATCCTCGATTTTATCAAGCTGTTTACCCAAGATGAGAATGAGCTGGCTGAAATTGACGATATCCTTTTTCAATTGCAAGAGGAGTCCGATGAGGTAGAAGAGGCGGAATCCGGTGTTGGTGACACCGACAGTGCCGTCGTTCAATTAGTCAATAAGATCATTCTTGATGCTCACAGCCGTAATGCATCGGATATTCATATAGAACCTTACCCAGGCAAGCAGAATACCCAGGTACGCATTCGGGTGGACGGATCGTGCACCATCTATCAGACAATTCCCTTTTCCTATAAAAATGCAGTGGTTTCCAGAATTAAAATCATGTCCGACCTGGATATCGCCGAAAAAAGGCTTCCTCAGGATGGAAAGATCAGATTCAAAAAGTACGGCGGGAAGGATATCGAGCTGCGTGTGGCCACAATTCCCACCCAAGGAGGATTGGAAGATGTGGTGATGCGTATTTTGGCTGCCGGAGAGCCTATCCCGCTTGACAAGATGGGGTTTTCCAAACACAATCTTACAAACTTCATTAAATGCGTCACCAAACCCTATGGGTTGATTTTTGTCTGTGGTCCGACTGGTTCCGGAAAAACCACTACTTTGCATTCCGCGCTGAGTTTCATCAATAAAACGGAAACAAAAATATGGACGGCCGAGGATCCGGTTGAAATAACCCAAAGGGGGCTGCGCCAGGTACAGGTAAAGCCCAAGATAGGATTCGATTTTGCTGCGGCCATGCGTTCTTTTCTACGCGCCGACCCGGATGTTATCATGGTGGGTGAAATGCGTGATAAGGAGACTACCTCCATCGGCATAGAGGCTTCTCTTACCGGCCATTTGGTTTTGTCAACCCTGCATACCAACAGCGCACCGGAAAGTATTACTCGTCTACTTGACATGGGAATGGACCCTTTCAACTTTTCCGATGCAATTTTATGCATTCTAGCCCAACGTTTGGTACGGACCTTGTGTAAGACCTGTAAACGTAAATACCATCCCATCGAAACGGAATACGATGAATTGGTTCGAGAGTACGGTGAAGAGGCTTTTGCCAAGTCACTGAATATTCCATATACCGATGACCTGGAGTTATATAAACCCGAAGGCTGTGATATGTGCGGTAATACCGGCTACAAGGGAAGGATGGGAATCCATGAGTTGCTCATGGGAACTGACGTTATGAAAAATATGATTCAAAACAAAGCGGAGATGGTAAAACTCCGAGAACAGGCTGTAAAAGATGGTATGACAACCTTGAAGCAGGATGGTATTGCGAAGATTTTCAGTGGGAATTGCGACCTTTTAGAAGTAAGGAAAGTCTGCATCAAATAGAGTCACATAACAAGCGGCCTCTTGAGGCGAATACCTTCGTTCTCATGTTTTTTAAAATCCTAATTTTATTTCTTAATTCGATGTTGGTTTTTCAAGAGCAGCTTGGAATTTTTCCAACTGGCCTTTATAGTATGTTCGATTGGTTTTGGCTAAATCCAGGGCTG
>DAOWNV010000300.1 GCA_030642405.1 Desulfosarcina sp. | reverse complement strand
GCATCAGGGTTAACGCTTCTTCTCGCTCGATCGGTACCCTGTCTAAAGCTTTCTTCAGAATTTCAGTTATGCGTGGCTCAGGTTCCTGTTTCATAAGACACGATCCTTTTATTTATGTGTGAGCACTATCTTTCTGCCCAGATTGATTTATAATTGAATCCGCCCAGTCCAATCATATTGTATTTTACAATCTCGAAATTTGGGCTCAAATCAAAGTCTCTTGGAACGATTTGAGAATAATGGCGCATGATGAGCTTGGATCCATAGGGATCGTTCATCAAAAGGTTGTCATCATCGGACTCCGCCAGCAATGAAGGGACGATCGGATAGCCAACCTTTTGAAATGCTTGTGCGATCATACCCGAACAAATCACTTTGTATTCACTGCATCCCCCTAAACAAGCCTGGACCGTTCGTTTTTTAAAGGGGTTTAAAAATGAAGGCAGAAGAAGAAGGGCCAAATCCAATATATTCTCGTGGTCATATTGTTTTCCCAGGTTATCGATTACATCGTCAACAACGGCCTGCAAATCTTGTGCAGTAATACCAAACGGTCGGCATATCCTGATATTGTAATTTTCATAGCTGTTTAAAGGGATAGCGATCACGCCATTTCCGGTATCGGCTTCAATCAACAGATGCTGTCTATCTGTGTAACCAACGCTGTTCAACTTGCTTTTCAAGCGTTCACCGACAGGATCTTTCAACCGGTCACCAATATAAATGGCTGCATGGCTCCAGGAGCTTTTTGTCAATAGCTGTATAATCCGGCTCAATTCGGATCGGCCTTCGACCAGCAGCACATCACCCGGTTGGATCTCTCTATACAGGTTTTCCATGTTATTGATGATTCGCTTCTCATATGATGGAATGGGCATTTCCAGCCGTTTGAGAAGCGCTCTGCCAATAACCTTTAATATACTATTTGAAGTTTTCTCCGGTTCGCGTTGCATCTTCCACCTTTTTCGATGGCATCCATTCAGATTCTATCGCATCCGTTCAGAGCGAATCAACCGTGTATGATCAATTGTCGCCACAGATCTGTAAAACTTACAACATATAAAATTTTATCCATAAATGAAAGCCGCACCCCTGGCGCCTTAAGATGTTAGGGAATGGGGAACAAATTAAATCCAATGTCCAACCAGAGACCACCACTCAGGGTGTAAGGGTTTTTTAGGTCAGCCGACGAATGTATCAAATGAAAAATCTCACTCTTAAAAAAGGGGGCAAATTTTTCAATATTTCCAACGTTACAAATTAGTCAAAGGAATAAAATTCATCAAGAACTTGTCGTTTACATCATAAGGAGGCTATTATGAACGCAAAAAAACATTTAAAAGGGAGGTTATCCAATGAAAAAATATTTATCTAAAATACTTCTCATTATTGTTCTGATAGTCGTCGCGGTGTCCTTTTTCATGTTTGATCTGGGACAATATTTTACATTGGACAATCTTAAAGCGCATCAACAGGCGTTTGAAGGCTATTATGCACAGCATGCAGGGCTGACTATCCTACTCTATTTTCTCGTTTATGTTGGCATTGCCGCACTATCATTGCCGGGTGCGGCAGTGATGACACTTGCTGGTGGTGCTCTTTTCGGGTTAGGCGTAGGTACCGTTGTGGTCAGTTTCGCCTCCTCAATCGGCGCTACATTAGCATTCCTTGTTTCCCGGTTCCTGCTCCGCGACACCATTCAAAACAAATTCAGCGAAAAATTAACCGCAATAAACGAAGGCGTTCGCAAAGATGGCGCTTTTTACCTTTTTACCCTTCGCCTTGTACCGATATTTCCATTTTTTGTCATTAATCTGGTCATGGGACTGACCACCATCCGCACACTTGTTTTCTACATCGTCAGCCAACTGGGAATGTTGCCGGGCACCCTGGTGTATGTAAATGCCGGAACGCAACTGGCCGGGATCGAGTCACTCCAGGACATTTTGTCTCCGGCCCTGATCTTCTCTTTTGTACTGCTGGGCGTATTTCCCTTAATTGCAAAAGTACTTGTCTCTGTCATAAAAGGGCGGCGGATATATGCAAAGTGGCCAAAACCTAAAAAATTTGATTACAACATAGTGGTCATCGGTGCCGGCTCTGCCGGTTTGGTGGCTTCATACATCGGCGCTGCCCTTAAAGCAAAAGTGGCACTCATCGAAAAGCACAAGATGGGGGGAGACTGCCTGAACACCGGTTGTGTCCCGAGTAAAGCACTGATCCGTTCGGCAAAAATACTGGCCTATGCAAAACGGGCGAAAGAATTTGGATTTCACTCAGGAACTATGGACTATGATTTTGCCGATGTCATGGAAAGGGTGCAGCGCGTTATCAAGAAAGTTGCGCCCCACGACAGCGTTGAAAGATACACGGGTTTAGGTGTTGAGGTTATCCAGGGAGAAGCCCGGATTACGTCTCCATTTACCGTTGAGGTGAATGACCGAATTCTGACCACTCGAAATATCGTCGTGGCGACCGGTGCACGACCATTTGTCCCCCCTATTCCAGGGCTGGACCAGGTCGCGTACCTGACTTCAGACAATGTGTGGGAACTTCGTAAGCTGCCATCACGACTGGTGGTTTTAGGTGGTGGACCGATTGGTTGTGAGTTGACTCAGACCTTCGCCCGACTGGGTTCTAAGGTCAGCCAGGTGGAGATGATGCCGCGTGTCATGCTCAGGGAGGATGAAGACGTCTCTGAAATGATCCATAAAAAATTCGAGGGTGAAGGGGTTCGAGTGCTCACCGGGCACAAAGCAAAAGAGATCCGCGTAGAAAATCAGCGCAAAGTACTGGTGTGCGAGAATGCATCGGGTGAAATAGAGATCGAGTTCGATGAAATCCTGGTAGCCGTCGGCCGAGCTGCCAATGCCAAGGGCTTCGGCCTGGAAGAGTTGGGTGTAACCCTGCGACCCAACGGGGCCATAGAGACCGATGGGTTATTACAAACCAATTTCCCGAATATATTCTGCAGTGGCGATGTGACCGGCCCCTACCAGTTTACTCACACGGCAGCACATCAATCCTGGTATGCTTCCGTCAATGCACTGTTCGGCAAACTTAAAAGTTTTTCCGTCGATTACCGGGTCATCCCATGGGCTACCTTTACCGACCCTGAAGTTGCCCGGGTGGGACTCAATATCCAGGAGGCTAAAGAGAAGAATATCCCCTACGAAGTCACCGACTACGGTATTGACGATTTGGATCGCGCCATTGCCGACAACGAGGACCATGGAATCGTCAGAGTATTAACCAAACCGGGAACGGATAAAATTCTGGGTGTCACCATTGTCGGGGTGCATGCAGGCGATCTTATCGCTGAGTATGTCCTTGCCATGAAAACCAATCTTGGGCTGAATAAAATCATGGGCACGATTCACATCTATCCCACACTGGCCGAAGCCAATAAGTATGTGGCCGGCGCATGGAAAAAGGCACACGCCCCGGAAAAG
>DAOWNV010000146.1 GCA_030642405.1 Desulfosarcina sp. | reverse complement strand
GACCGGACCGCCACTTATTATTTGGAATCATCGTTGGGAGTTCGATAAAAATCCGATAGCTTTCTTTTCCGCCCTCGACAGTGTGGATCGAATGGGAATAGATTTTAGACTCGCCCTGATGGGAGAAAACTACCAGGCGCAGCCAAAGGCCTTTATTGCCGCAAAATCCCGTTTTAGTGAAAAGATCGTCCAGTACGGTTTTATTGAATCCAAAAAGACTTATCGGAAATGGTTGCAAAAAGGTACGATCGTCGTCAGCACGGCTGACCAGGAGAATTTCGGCATTTCTGTGGTGGAAGCCATCCGCCATGGGTGTTTACCGCTGCTTCCTCATCGCCTTTCTTATCCCGAAATTTTGCCCAAAGAGTTCCATAAAGAATTTTTATACCTGGATAAAGATGATCTGGTAGCTAAGCTCGCTACCATTTTGAAGCACCCGGACCGTTTTCTTAAAAACCGGGTGGTTCTGTCTGAAATGATGGCTCGCCACGCATGGCCTGCTGTGATTGATCAATATGATAGGGAGTTGGAGCTTCTGACGTTGACACCACAATAAGCTGTTCCTATATTTACGAAGTTTAACAATCAACCTCCACGTCTGAATGGGACGTGGTTTTTATTTCTATTAACAAGGAGAAATAGATGTCGAATCAAAAAGATCCCTACAAGGAAGAGATTGACCGCGCTACGGCTGTTTTCGAGACCAACATGGGAACCTTTGAAGCAGAGCTTTTTGCCAAGGAGTGTCCGGAAACCGTTTGGAATTTCATCAACCTGGTTGAAGGCCGTCAAGAGACAGCCAGAGGTGGCAACTATTATGACGGACTTAGTTTTCATCGGATTATCCAGGATTTTATGATTCAGGGCGGATGTCCCTTGGGCACTGGTACAGGCGGCCCCGGTTTTCAGTTTAAGGACGAGTTCGATTCTGCGCTCAGGCATGACGGTCCAGGCGTTTTATCAATGGCCAATGCCGGTCCTGGAACCAACGGCAGCCAATTCTTTGTTACGTTGGCTCCAACACCACATCTTGATGACCGCCATTCCGTATTCGGAAAAGTTACCCAGGGACTGGACGTGGTCATGCAGATCGGTTCCTTGCCCACTGGTCCCATGGATAAACCGAAAGATCCCGTGGTCATGGAGAAGGTTACGATTCGGAGATAAAAACGTGAGGTGATGCATGGTTGAACTGAAAACCGTAAACTTGAGCAACGCCAAAGTGGAGACGCTCGTGGTGCCTGTGTGTGAGGATAGTGAAATCCACACCAACAAAACCGTAATTTCCTTGGTGGAATCAGCCAAAGCCCTCCCTGAATTCAAAGGAAAAGGAGGGGATCGCATCACCTTGTTCCAGCCCGACGGGATCCGCATCGCACGGGTTGTTTTTATGGGACTTGGAAAAGCCGATAAAATGGACGGTGAGTCCTTCCGCTCTTTTGCCGGGAAAGCAATAAAATTTTGCATTGAAGCCGGTCTGTCCACGGTTACGATTGCTACCCCGTCAGCTGTGTCGGCAAAGATGGAACCTGTGACCCTTTTCAGCACATTGGCCGAAGGGGCTTGTCTGGGGAACCACATCTTTGATCAGTACAAAAAAGAAAAAGAGAAAAAACCGGTCAAAAAAGTGATACTTATGGCTACGGCAGCTCAGAAGAAAACGTACTCAAAACGTATCTCTTGCGTGTCTGCCATTTGTGATGCCGGCATCATGGCCAGGGAGTGGGTGACGACACCGTCCAATGACAAACGCCCGGAAGCTTTCGCCCGGATGATTCAAAAAGCAGCCAATTCAGAAGGGTTGAAGGTTAGCGTTAAAAACGATGCCTGGTTGGAACAGCAAAAATTCGGTGCCATGTTGGCGGTAGGGCAGGGGAGCAGTGCCAAACCACGACTGGTAACTATTGAATACGTTCCAAAAAATTCCAAAAAGACGCTGGTTCTCGTCGGCAAGGGCGTGACCTTTGATTCCGGTGGAATCAACCTTAAACCTTCAGGAAGTATCGAAACCATGAAAATGGATATGGCCGGTGCGGCTGCCGTAGCAGGCACAATGATGGCCGTGGCCCGGTTCAAACCGAATGTAAAGGTGGTAGGGGTCATGCCTTTGGTAGAAAACATGCCCTCAGGAGCGGCGATTCGGCCTGGGGACATCATCCGTTCCTATGCAGGAAAAACCATCGAGATCGGAAACACCGATGCCGAAGGACGCCTGATTCTCATCGACGCCATTGCCTGGGCGATTAAAAAGTACCAACCGGACACCATGATCGATTTGGCGACACTGACCGGTGCTTGTGTGATTGCCCTGGGTGAAAAGATTGCAGGAGTATTTTCAAACGACAAAAAATTGTCTGACGCCATTGTTGCCTCGGGAGAAAATACCCATGAACGCTGCTGGCCGTTGCCGCTGCCGGACGATTACAAGGAGTTGCTGAAAAACGATTTTGCCGATCTGAATAACATCAGCAGTGGCCGTTGGGGTGGCGCCATTACCGCAGCGCTGTTTCTCTCCGAATTTATCGGTGATACGAATTGGGCACATATCGATATTGCCGGTCCGGCGTGGGCTTCCAAGGCGTCTGACTACTGCGGCGCAGGCGGAACCGGTTTCGGTGTGCGATTGTTGTGTGATTGGATTCAGAATCAATAAATGTCCGTTATGCCGGTCATAGCGAATCCATATATCTAAAGGCGGCCTTTGTTTCCAATACCGGTGCCGGGCAGGACATGCTCCTGGCGTCTATTTTGTTAATTTGTCGCCTTTTTTTTATTGTGCCGCTCCACAAATTCTTCCGCCAGCTTTTCCGCTGATTGGCCGAATAATTCATCCACGGGGACCTCATCCAGATAGTTATCGGCCCAGGGGACACTGTTTTCCTGAACGATATTTTTCATGTGCTCGAATTTCCCGCCCAGGGCCTTGATTTTGCTTTCCAGTGTGATTTCCGATTTGAATCTGATGTTCAGCAGCAGCAGATAGCGGATTCGGTTGCCATCAGTCGAATCGTTAGACGTAGCCGGGATTACCAAGATGCTTCGTCCATCCTTTCTCCCTTTGCCGACATAGACATTTCCTTGACGGACGATGATTCGTTTGGTTCCCTTGAGCAGGGTGTCGGTTTCCACACGGGAAGGCAGTTCAGCCAAAATACCCGTTTTTTGGATTATGGTGATCTTGGTATTCTCTTTTGGGTCGCCCAACAATCCCAACCCGTCTATCTGATAGAGGATGCTTCCTTGTACCTGTTCGATAATACCCTGAAAATTTTTCATGACAATGATGTTGCGGTTGATGATCTGAGCAATGTCAAGCTTATGGTTGGCCAGGGATTCAAAGAGAATACCCTCCACCCGTTCACTGATCCTGGTGGTTCCCACGGTAACGGTTTTTGCCTGGTGTTTGATCGCGTCCACCGGGCGTGACATCAGGTTGATGGATTCTCCCAAGACTCGGAAGAATGTAATGAGAATATTTTTGGCCGTTCCCTTCACGCCGAAGTCAAACTCGAAATCGGTCAGGGGCAAACGGCCCGACAGGTATTTGAATAAAAGGGTCAGGTCGGATGCATTGGTGATGGCTGTCGGAAATTTTTCAGCCCTGCGGCGTTCGCGAAATTCCTTGTAGTAGGCGGCAATTTTTTCGCGAAAGCGTTTGTCCAAAATGATTTCGTAAACATCCAGGCCTTCTTGGGCCAACTCATCCAGAATTTTGTTGATCGCATCCCGTATGTCATTGAGAAATCTGGATCCTTCGTGAATAGCAAGGGCGGCATGATAGCCCCAGATATGCCCCACCAGTGTGTTGAGAATGGGGGCAAACTGCGGGCTGACCTGGGGGACGTGAAATACATCCTCGGCATATGGGTCAAACCGCTCCTCTCCCTCGTCTGCGATAATGATCGGTGCAGCTTTATGCGCCTTGAAAATGGCCGTATCTTTGACGATGTCTCCGATAACGGTGCCTTTGGTCCCTGCGGCACAGACGATGATGAGCGGTTCTGAGGAAAGATCGATGTGTTTTTTGTCCTCTACATAGTCCGCAGAAATCGTTTTGTAGCACAATTCGCTGAGCTTGATGCGGATTTCGTCTGCCGAGGACTTGTTGGGACCGCTGCCCACGGCAGCCCAATAGGTTTTTGTGGCAGCCAGGCGGCGGGCCGATGTCTGGATGGTTTCGTCCAACTCAAAAACGGTTCGCATATGATCGGGAATGCGAAGAAGCTCCACCATTTGATCCGATAGAAATTCGACAGAGCGTTTTCCTTTTATGGTTGCCACTTTTAAACTCAGCAGGGCACCTGCTATGATTTGTGAATAAAAAGCCTTGGTGGAAGCCACACTCATTTCAATATCGCGACCGCTGGAGGTATACAGGACGCCGTCTACTTTAAAGGTAATATCCGAGTCACGCCGGTTGACAATGGCAAGGGTGTGCGCCCCCCGTGCCTTGACCATATCAACGGTTCGATTGGTATCGGTGGTTGTTCCCGACTGGCTTATAGCAACGACCAGGGTGTCAGCCATGCTAATCTCGTTGTCCCCTTCGGTAAGCTCGAACCCGGATAGTTCCGACGCTTTAAGAGCACGTAGCTGAATTGTCGGATCGGCCAGGTAGGACTTCAAGATATCCGCACAGGTCTGGGCCGCAATACCGGCGGTTCCCTGTCCCACAAAAAAGACCCGGCGAATGCGATCTTCGGCAAAAGCCTCCTCCAGGCTTTGGGGAAAAGTGTCTGCATCCAGGTTTACCTCATAGTGCTGTCCATCGGTATGCTCGGCGATTTTCCACCGGTTGAGCAGGGTTCGTTCCACGGACAGAGGTGCTTCGGTGATCTCTTTTAGAAAATAGTGGGGAAAACCCTGGCGATCGATGTCCCTGGTCGTGATCTTTGTTGATTTGATGTCATCGGCTGTGAGAGAAAATGGGGTGCCGTCATAGTACATGGCGGTAATGCCTTTGATTCCACCCGATGATGTTTGATCCAAAACGAAAATTTGTCCTTGGGTATCACCATTTATACCGGCCACTACCTTTTCACCGTTCATTTTCAGAAAAGTCGGTGTCTCTTCAATGAACCCGTACACTTCGGAGGCCGGCATATAGTGATCACGGGCCATTCCCACAAACACTGCCTGACCACTGCCTTTTTGTGCCAAGAAAAATTTGCCGGGCGCCAGATCCGTATGCATGGCAATGGCGTGAGATCCCTGAAAGTCGCTGACGGCAAGGCGGAACGCCTCTGCTACATCCATGTTGGTGCCCATGTAGTGCTCGATGAGCAAAGGAATAATTTTGGTGTCAGTCGTGATCGGTTCTGGAATGGTACGCCCGGTAGCCTCAACCTTTTTTTTCAGCTCAAGATAGTTGTCGATATCTCCATTGAGACAGGCATGAATGATGGGACGGTCTTTGAACGTCTCACCTGTCATAGTATTGTCAACCGGATGACAATTGGGTTCGGTGATGGCACCCACCGAAGCCCAGCGGGTATGGGATGATATCGAATGAAAGAGGTGGGACGCAGCGGCGATATGTTGAAAGACGGTGTCTTTTTTGATCTGATTGCGTAGAAACCGGATATTGTCTCCCAGGCTTCCGATTTCCGCCGCAACTTTATACACCACTGTCAGTGCAACATTGGTTTGTTCATTCCCGGTTGTTGCTCGATTCATGCTGATGCTACCATTTTGCAGTACAGCTTTTGCCATGCGATTGCTGAAGTCATCCATCAGATCGTTTTGTTCCAATGTTTCCAACAGGGAATTGTAGGCATCTACAGACAATATGAAAAGGATGGAAATTCCAGCCGAATCCCTGCCCCTTACCTCCAACCGGTTGATACTGTTCAACACTGCGTTGATTTGTCTGAGAACCTTTGTGTGGTTATCATTGACAGGGAAATTGTTTTCCGATTTCAGCGACAGTATGCGGTCGATGTTTTCAGCCAGTTCAACGTTCAGAGACCATATGATGTCTTTAAGCGTTTCGATCCGAGTGGAGAACACATCCACAGCCATGCTTTCCAGACTGCCTGCATGCTCATTAAGCTGTTCCTGTTCCCGTTTCAAGATGACCGACAATCGGCCGGAAAGATCGGAAAGAATTTTTTGATCGGACGGGTTTTTAAAAAGGGATAGAAATGCAGTTTCCTCCTTCAGTACCCGAATCTCAGACAGCAATGCGTCTAAATTCCCTTTGCCGCCCAGGTACGTGTCGACGATGGGTTTTGATTGGGAGATATGAGCTTTTATACCGGTAGCCTCGGCGGAATCGACAAAGGTCGCCAATGTAGTGATCTCTGGTGCCGTTTCGGGTATGGATGCACCTTTCACAGCGATCAGTCCTGCCAGACCACAACATAGTCGGTTGTTGTCAACGGGGAAAAAAATGATCGCCGGGCCGGTTACGGCTGCCGGATGTCGTCCAAAATAAAGGGCCGGCAGTTTAGCCGTAAGGTTAAAAATTGTCTTTTTTAGTTGGTTGTTCATATTGAAGGTGATTTTTTTCATACTTTCTCTTTTCAGCTCTATATTTTCAGGTAGAGCTCCCTGATTTTTTCCCGGGTCATGATGGTTCTCCAATTACTACCCAACGCATTTTCCCATAAGGGTTCGAGAACAAGAGAAACATCCACCATTGTTTCCAACTGCTTATCCGTGATGTTCTCGGTCAGGTTCCGGGGCAGGTCAATTCCAGACTTTTCCATCATTTGCCTGAACTCGCGAACCCCTTTCGGATAATATTCCTCAATGGTGTCAAAAACTACACAATTACCTATGCCGTGGTGTACCCCCAGAACAAATGCAAGTCCATAGGACAGCGCATGGCAGATTCCAACCTGGGAGTACGCAATGCTCATGCCGCCACAGTAGGAGGCCATCATCAACTTGTCGTCGGCATCTTCAGGTTCCGCCAGGAACACTTCACGGCACAGGTCCATGGCTTTTTCCCCATAGGATTGGGAAAAATTGTTGAGATAAGTTCCTTCCAGCGACTCCACGCAATGGATGTAACAGTCCATACCCGTGTAAAACCGCTGCGGGTTGGGAGCCTCGGCAATCAGTTCCGGATCAAGCACAATTTGGTCGAAAACAGTGTAGTCTGAGTTGAT
>DAOWNV010000130.1 GCA_030642405.1 Desulfosarcina sp. | reverse complement strand
GCGTTTTTCGGGAATTTCGGCATTTTAATCCGTGCATACAGCTATATTCTCAGCATGGGCAAACACCTCAAGCAGGCCAGCCAATACGCAGTGCTCAATGCCAACTACATCAAGGAGAGCCTGAAGGGAGAGTACTATCTTCCATACGATCGGACCTGCATGCACGAATGCGTATTCACCGACAAGCTCCAGCAGGAGTACCACGTAGCTACTTTGGATATGGCCAAACGGCTGATGGATTACGGGTTTCATCCACCCACGATTTACTTCCCGTTGGTGGTCAGCGGGGCCATTATGATCGAACCCACGGAATCCGAATCCAAGGAGACCCTGGACCAGTTCATCGAAGCCATGAAGCAGATCGCCCAGGAGGCGAAGGCGTGTCCCGACTGCCTGCATGAATCTCCCCATTTCCCCAAGGTGAGAAGACTGGATGAGACGGTTGCTGCGAGGAAGCCCTGTTTGAAAGGATAGTTGGCGAATTGTCGGCTATAGACCTACGGACCATTTGTAAATTGGATATTGGTGTTTGAAATTTTTATTTGGAATTTCATAGTGGCTGAACAAAATGAAAATTCTACCAAAAGCTGGTGGGTGGACCTGCCGGAGACTGAATACCAAAAAGCCCTGAACCTTCAACTGGCTATTGTGAATGCAAAGATCGCCGACCGGAGATTTCCTGATGTGATCCTTTGCCTCGAACATCCCCGGGTTTTCACGTTAGGTCGACGTGGCGGCAGGGAGAACCTTTGCGTCAGCGAGGATTTTCTCTCCCAAAAAAGTGTGGCTGTGGTACCCACGGACAGGGGCGGCAACATTACCTACCACGGACCGGGGCAGTTGGTGGTCTACCCTATCATCGATTTGAATCGCAGGCGGTTCAAGGTCGTCGAATTTGTTTCCGGCCTGGAACAGGCCATGATCCGTACTGCCGCCCACTGGAAAATAGATGCCGGTACGGATTCCGCAAATAGAGGTGTCTGGCTCAATGGAAATAAGCTTGGCAGCATCGGTATTACCGTTCGTCGGGGAATAAGTTTTCACGGCCTTGCCCTGAACGTCAACACGGATCTGGAGCCCTTTTCCTGGATCAATCCCTGCGGGCTGAATCAGGTTGAAATGACAAGTTTCAAAAAGCACTTGGGCCGATCGGTCCCTATGGCGGATGCCAAAAAGGTGATGGCGAGGGAATTGGGTGATGCTTTCGGTATTTCAATGGAAAATTGGTCTCCGGATGAAATGATTGAGGAATTGGAAAAAATTTTATAAAGTATTTCACAAGTTTAATGAATACCCAAAGCTTCGATTAGATCATGGGAAACCAAACTCTTGACCCTTTGAGTCCTCGAATTCTTGAACCTGATATAGCAGGCGATGCAACCATGCCTAAACCCAAGCTCAACACCATTAGTCTCAAAAAACCTCCCTGGCTCCGACGAAGACTTCCATCCGGACCCGACTATGAGAAGATCCGATCCATGATTGATCGGGGAAAGCTGCATACCGTCTGTCAGGAGGCGAACTGTCCCAATCAGTTCGAGTGCTTTTCGGCCCACACAGCCACTTTTTTGATTCTCGGCTCTATCTGCTCCCGAAACTGCACTTTCTGCAACATCGAGGGAGGGGAACCCGGACCGGTGGATCCGGATGAACCCCGGCGCGTGGCAGAGGCCACCGCCCAAATGGACCTTCGCTATGTGGTGGTCACTTCGGTAACCCGGGATGATCTGGAAGATGGCGGAGCAGGTCATTTTGCCGCCACGATCCGCACGCTCCGAGAAACCATCCCCAGCATCCAGGTGGAAGTCCTCATTCCTGATTTTAAGGGAGAAATGTCGTCTCTGGAAACGGTGCTGGCTGACCAACCGAACGTTCTGAATCATAATATGGAGACGGTTCGGCGTCTTTATGCTACAGTTCGACCCCAGGCTGATTACGATAGATCTCTGGAACTTTTGGCCCGCGTTCCGACCATCGATTCCAAAATTCCTGCAAAGTCAGGGATCATGCTGGGTTTGGGCGAACAAGAAGAAGAGGTCCGCCAGGTTATTGCCGATATTTATCAGACCGGCTGCCGCATGCTGACCATTGGGCAGTACCTCCAGCCCACTGCCCGACACTTGCCTGTTAAAGAATTCATTTCACCGGAACTGTTTGAACAATGGCGTGGGTTCGCCTTGAATAAGGGCTTCGAAAAAGTTGCTTCAGGCCCTTTCGTGAGAAGTTCCTACCATGCCGGTGAGATGTTTTCAGCAGAGCACTTGTCCTGACAAAAGAATGTATCGTCCAAAGTGCAATGAAAGTACGTTTTGAACGGAAAAATCCGGTGTGCGTTGCCGGTCATTGAAAAGCTTGCCTATGAATTGCCGTTAAAGAGGTAAATTCTCCATATTCAATTACTTACTATTGAATAATCATATTATTTGTTGATAATATACTGCCAAGACGGTAAAATTTGCATATATTTTTTTATTTTCCTTAATTTTTTCTAAAAATTTATGAGATTGCTGTTATGGCGGTAAAAATAGATCTTTCATCAGTTTCTGCCATTGGAAGCATTGTTCAGTTTCACCGTAAGCAGGCCGGACTGACCCGAATAGGCTTGGCCGATATTGCAGGTGTAGGAAAGACGGTCATCTATGACATCGAAAGAGGCAAAGAAACCATACGGATCAATACCCTTCTCAAGATCCTAAACGCCCTCAATGTCAGCATATCCCTGGATGGTCCCCTGATGAAACACTACGAGGCGGAAAATCATGCGGAAAGCTGATGTTTTTATGCACGATACCCATGCGGGTGTTTTGGAAGAATGTATACACCGTAGATGTTTCCGTTTCACTTATGATGCCGTATATAACGGACCGCCGGTTTCGTTGACCCTTCCTGTAAGACCGGAGCCTTATGAGTATGATACCTTTCCCTCTTTCATGGAAGGCCTGTTGCCGGAAGGAGCCAATATAGAGGCCCTTCTTCGTGCCTTGAAAATCGACCGCCATGATTGTTTCAGCCAGCTATTGGCAGTTGGAATGGATCTGGTGGGCGCGATAACCGTCCGGGGGGCAAAATGAAGGTGTGTCCCATCACCTATGAACCTTGTGAAGGGAAATATTCACTTCGTGGGTTAAAGAAACTGTCCCGCAGTCTTACGGGGCTTGAGGATATACCCTACTCCGCTTCCGATCAGATTTTTGAAGCGGCAGCGCGTGCTCCAAAGATGTCGTTACAGGGGGTTCAGCCTAAGCTTAGTGCCGTTTTCAGTACTCTTGATAGACAATTTCAACTTGTCGATACCGACGGCCGCTTTATTCTAAAGCCGCAAAATCCCCAATACAGCCACCTCCCGGAAAACGAAGACCTTTCCATGCGGATGGCAGCCGTAGCCGGAATTGAAGTCCCTCTCCATGGGATGATCTATTCCAAAGATGGCTCCTTGACATATTTCATCCAACGGTTCGATAGGGTGGGGAAGAAAAAGATTGCCGTAGAGGATTTTTCACAACTTTTGGGGTTGTCGCGGGAAACCAAATACGATTCCTCCATGGAAAAAGTCGCACGAGTGATTGAACAGTACTGCACCTTTCCGGTGGTAGAAAAAATAAAGCTGTTCAGGCTGACCCTTGTGAACTTTTTAATCGGCAACGAGGACATGCATTATGGTATCCGGCCAATGACTCGAATAAGGAGACATGATGAATAACGGCCGGCAAACACCTCAACTGCCACCTACCGACCATCGGCCCAAAGCCTATGGTGGGCCCTCCTACGAGGAAGTAGCAGACCTGCGTCGGCGCTACCTGACCCCGGCGCTTTTTACCTACTACAAAAAGCCGCTGATGATTGTAGAGGGGTATATGCAATATGTGTACAACGAAAAGGGGCGGCGTTATTTGGATGGGTTCGGTGGAATCGTGACCATCAGCGTAGGCCACAGCCATCCCTACATTCTGGAAAAAGCAAGGCAGCAGTTGGATACACTTCAGCACTCGACTACCATCTACTACCATCCCACCATTGCAGAGTACGGGAAAATGCTGGCGGATAAAATGCCGGGAGACCTTTCCGTCTGCTACTTCGTTAATTCCGGATCCGAAGCCAACGATCTGGCCATGCTCATGGCCCGGTTGTACACCGGAAACTACGACATAATTTCCCTGCGCAATGCCTACCACGGCGGAAGTGCCTCAACCATGGGCCTGACGGCTCACAGCACCTGGAAATTTAATTATCCTCACAGTTTTGGCGTACATCACGCCATTGCGCCGGATTCTTACCGCGGACCCTGGGGCAGGAATGACCCGGAAGCCGGAGCTAACTATGCCGCGGATATTAAAAACCTGATCCAGCATGTCACCCCTGGTAACGTGGCGGGTTTTTTTGCTGAAGCCATCCAGGGCGTTGGCGGTTGCGTGGTCTACCCGGACAATTATCTTAAAGATGCCTATGGGTACGTTCGGGAAGCTGGTGGTGTCTGCATCTGTGACGAGGTTCAAACCGGGTTCGGCCGAACCGGGGAAGCTTTTTGGGGATTCGAATCCCAAGGCGTGCAACCTGATATCGTCACAATGGCCAAAGGGATAGGAAACGGTGCCCCACTGGCAGCCGTGGTGACCACACCTGATATTGCCAAAACCCTGGCTGCACGAATTCACTTCAATACTTTCGGCGGCAATCCTGTGTCCTGCGCTATCGGCAAGGCTGTCCTCGAAGTTTTGGAACGGGAGAAGCTTCAGCAGAATTGCCTATATGTTGGCGGCTATATGCTCGATGGATTCAAAGGTCTGATGGAGAAGTACGACATCGTGGGCGATGTACGCGGAAAAGGACTGATGACAGGCATCGAACTTGTGAAAGACCGTTCCACAAAAGAGCCGGCAACAGAAGAATGTGAAAGGGTTTGGGAACGGGCAAAGGATCTCGGGTTGTTGGTTGGTAAAGGGGGCTTTTTCGGCAATGTGCTTCGTATTAAACCACCCATGTGCCTGACAAAACAGGATGTTGATTTTATAATAGAAGTTCTGGATGCGGCATTTGGCGAATTATAGGCAACAGGCTATGCCGGAGCTAAGCCTAAAAGGGTTCGACTATCTTCGGGTAGAAAAGGTATTGTAAGCCTATCTGCTTTTGATGAAACTGTACCCCATGTTAAACCCTCATCGATGCGTGTGGTAGGTGATTTAGCTGTGATTTTCGTTTTTTTCCAATTCGTTTCAGCGCCCGAGCCACCTCGGGTTGCGCTTTTAGTTTTTCGGCCGCCTTGGTGTAGAAGTCCTCGGCCTTTTCCGAAATGCTTTTACATGATGACAGGGCGTCGTTGATGCCCATGGATTCGCAGCACTCGCACTTTGCGGAATACGGCCGGCGGCTGAAGTCCCTGATCGGCTCAAGAATCATTTCGGTGACGTTTTCCCGGCGGATCCGCTGGATGGTCTTGATATTTTTTTCGCATTCTTTGGCAAATTGTTCGAAAAGCGTTTTGTTTGCAGAACAATCCGGATTGTCCGAAAATGAACGGAAATCTTCTCTATCCCGGCGTTCAAGGGCCTCCGCAAAATTTAAAATCGCACCAAAATTGGTGAGCGGCATACTTTTCTCCTTCTACCACCTTTCGATGACCACTTTCGTATCCGTAAAAAACTGAAAAATTTCCTGTCCGTGGCCCTTGATGTCACCAAACATGGAGTTGCCTGCTCCACCAAAAGGAAAGTAGCTCATGGGCGCGGCAATTCCGATGTTTACACCGATCATACTCGGTTTTACACGGTATTTGAATTCACGGGCCGCAGCACCGCTTCGGGTATAAATACAGGTTGCGTTAGCGTAGTCCCTGGTGTTTATAAGGTCGACCACCTCATCCATATCTTTGGTTCGAACGATGCTTACGACCGGTCCGAAGATTTCCTCTTTGGCAATGGTCATGTCCGGGGTGACATTGTCGAAAATCGTAGGTCCGACGAAAAACCCATCCGGCAGCCCTTCTACCCGGCAGTCCCGGCCGTCCAAAATCAGATCGGCTCCCTCTTCGAGGCCCTTTTCGATATACCCCAGCACCCTGTTCTTATGTGCCTCACTGATGACAGGGCCCATTCCGGTCAAGTCATTCAAACCGTCACCTACCGTGATGGTTTTCGCTGCTTTCGTAAACTTTTCGATTAGTTTTTCGGCGATATCTCCCACGGGTGCCAAGATGGATCCGGAGAGGCATCGTTGCCCCGAACAACCGTAAAAGGATGTGATCAAAGAGGGCATTCCGTTGTCAAGATCGGCATCCGACATGATCGCAACGATGTTTTTCGCACCTCCAAGAGACTGCACACGCTTTCCGGTTTCTCCACATCGTCGATAGATGGTTTTGGCGGTGGGTGTTGAGCCGACAAAGGAGATGCCTTCGATGTCCGGGTGGTCCAGGAGTGCGTTAACTACCTCGCGAGATCCGTGGACCATATTGACGACCCCTTCCGGAAGGTCGATCTCATCGACAATTTCGAAAACCTTGGTCTGGGTCATGGGCACCTGCTCTGAAGGCTTCAAGACAAACGTATTGCCCGTTACCAGGGCGTACGGCAGAAACCACCAGGGAACCATGGCGGGAAAATTGTATGGCGCGATGCCTGCAAAGACGCCAATGGGCTGCCGGTGCCCGTAACAGTCGATGCCTTTGGCAATGTCCTCTAAGGTGTAGCCACACATGAGCGTCGTGACCCCCGTGGCATGCTCCACATTTTCGATCATTCGCCTGACCTCACCGCGAGCTTCGTCGATGGCCTTTCCTTGTTCCGTTGTAAGCGTACGGGCAATCACCTCGAATTCGTCTTCAAACGCCTCTTTCAGGCGGAACAGATAGCGTGCCCGGGTCATGGGCGGCGTTTCCCGCCACTCCTCAAATGCATCTTTCGCATGTTTTACCGCTTCATCAACATCCGCTTTGGTGCTGAAAGGAACAGTGGCAATCTTTTTACCTATTGCCGGGTTGAAGACATCCCCGAATTCGGATGTATCCGACGTAACCCATTCACCATTTAGGTAGTTTCGTAAGATGATGTTCGACATATTGCTGCTCTTTTTCGGCCCTTTCATGGGCGTCTTTATCCCCAATCTCTACAAGGTGGTTGCTGATTCAGGATTTTGAGGCTCGTTCTTTGGCTTGCTGAATCAGATCCAACAGGTTAGTTACTTTGTCCGGCGGTTTTCTTTGCTTTCTGAGAGTTTCGAACGCATCGGGTGAAAGGTAGGCTTTCATGTGGGGCACCACGTCGAATCGCTCCCACCAGCAATCGATAACTTTAAAGCAAGGCGCTTTATCTTTACCACAGACTTTACAATAGCCAAAGGAAACGTCGCCGCCTAGTCGAGGGCATCTTCGTTCCAGTGCTTCCGGATCCATCAGGTGCTCTTAAGAGTTGCAGGTTTTGGATAGTTTTTCAATATTTCCGTCGATTTTTCGATTTCGGAATCCTCCAGGGTGAAGTCGGACAACTTCCCGGCCAAATATTTTTCGTATGTCCCCAAATCCAGCAGGCCGTGGCCGCTGAAGTTAAAGACGATGGTCTTCTCTTTGCCTTCTTCCTTGGCTTTCTTGGCCTCGACCACGACTTGCGCAATGGCGCTGGTGGTTTCCGGGGCGGGAATGAAGCCTTCGGTGCGTGCCCAAAGAATACCGGCCT
>DAOWNV010000071.1 GCA_030642405.1 Desulfosarcina sp. | reverse complement strand
CCTATCTGGACGTGGCTTTCCAACGAATTAAAAACACCTGCTGGGTCTGGCGTGAGGAAGGGCCGTTAATCAAAGAGTGGAAGGAAAAGGCCCAAAGTCAGACTATTGCGAAATGAAGTAAATTATAGCCAAGTATATGTTAATCCATAAAGAACCCGATTCGCTGTTTGGGATGTTGCTGATTCATCGAACTAATACATTTTCGATTAATTAACCTTCCGGAACCTCAAAAAGGTGTCTAGGGCTTCTATAAAAACGTTTGTTATGGTGCTTCCGTTTTCTGTGGCATATTTATCAGCTCGTTCAATCAGCCTGCAGGGGAGTTGAATGGTGAGCTGCTGTGTGTCATCGGTACAGGTGATGTTGTCAGAGCGGTTGTTCATATATTTCCTTTTCGTTTAAAGGCTCAATGATCGTATTACCGGGTTGGTAGACCCCAAGGTTGCAACGTTGGGGTAGACACTTTCTTCCGCAAGAACTCGGAATCGGCGACAGCATGCCAGTGAAACCAATTTTTGTCAATATGTTAGCCAAACGACGGCAATGGTATCCTGATGGGAAAAGATATATGATTGATCCTAATACAACTTAGGACCGTTTCGAGATTGTTACAAGCAAATGTTTTGTTCGTACGAAATGAAGTGCATTCATGATTGAAACCGCATCCAAATCAAGTTCCATGGATCAATCCGGTTCCTATGACGGAAAGCGTTTCCAATTCTTTTTTGAGTTTCTGCCTGATCCGGTTTACATCCTCAATATGGATAGTACCGTTTTTTACCTGAACCCAGCTTTTGAAAAGACTTTCGGATGGACGCTACAGGAACTGTCCGGCAGGCGTATTCCCTTTATTCCTGAAAGCGAAAGGGATTCAACGATGGCTGGAATGAAACAATTAATTAAAAAAAAGGTGCTCCACAGCTTTGAAACCCGTCGATTGACCAAAGATGGGCGGATGTTGGATATTATAGTAGATGCCGCTATCACAACCGATGACGACGGCAATCACGCCGGACAGATCATTTTCCTGAGAGATGTAACCGCCGGAAAAAAGGCCGAACTAACTAACCAGATACTTTACCGTATCGCCCAGGCCCTATACCGGTTCCCTACGCTTGATCCTCTGTCGGACTATATTTCACACCAGGTACAATCTATGCTCAGGGTTGCTGGTTCCCTGGTCATTCTTGTGGATGAAAAGAGCAAAGAGTTTTTTATCCCAGCGGCAGCTTACGAAGACGGTGAAACCGGCCTGAAACTGAAAAAGACTCGGTGGTCCGTGGGAGAAGGGATTGTCGGGCAGGTTTATCGGACCGGTAAACCGATGATTGAATTGGATACGACAAAAAATGAGAACTTTTTTTTGGGGGTAGATCAAAAGGTCGGGTATCATCATAAGAATGTGTTGATTGTACCCCTTCGTATCCAAGTGCGAACGATTGGTGTCTTGTGTGCGGTAAATAGAAGGCAGGGGAAGTTCGATCAGAGCGATGTAGACCTTTTGACGGCCGTAGCCAGTCTTGTCGCTTTACCCATCGAGAATACCCGAATCAACGAATCCCTTACAAGAGAGTATGACAATGTGCGAGGGCTTAATCGAACGAAGGAACTGGTTATTCATCACCTTTCCCATGAGTTGAAAACACCGATCTCCGTCCTATACGCCTCATTGGCTCTTTTGGAAAGGCGTCTACCATGCAAACCGGACCCATCGTGGAATAGGGTCATGTCCCGTGCGCGTAGGAACTTAAAACGGTTGTTGGATTTGCAGTATGAAATCGGTGATATGCTTCGCAAAGGGGACTTTCGATAACGGCGATAACGACACGACCAAGAAATTATGATGGGCGAGCATGTGAGCAAACCAAATACGACCTTAGAGGCATCAGTAGAAGGGACCTTCTTCCGAGATATCAATGTTGAATTTCTCATACACGAACTTAAGGATCCTTTATCAGTCATTGAGACAGCTGTTCGTCTATTGATTGAAAAACCTAATAAGTACGGTGTGTTGACTGACAGACAGAACAAAACCCTACAACGGGCTTTAAAGAATGCCAACAAAGCTAGAGATCTTTTAGCTGATCTTTTGGAAGTGGGCAGGTCCGATTCGGGATGTTTTCAATGCTTCCGATTCGATCCGATGGTTGCCGTTGACGAGGCGTTCATGGCCGTGCTGGAAGCGACGGACAACAGACTGTGGGATGTATTGCAGGAAATCGGTCCAAATCCTGCCAGGTCAGCCATTTTAGAAAGGCATGGTATCTATCTCTCTTATTCCATGGACAACACATTTGGAGAGATGTGTCAAGATGAGACCAAATTCAAGCAGATCGTAGGCAATCTTATTAAAAATGGCCTCCAACACAGAAACAGTCGTTTAGAGATACGATTAATTCGGCAGGGCAATCAACTGATCGTTGATGTGATCGATGATGGGCCTGGGGTGGATGAAAAGCACAGTGAGTTGATTTTTAAGCGTTACACCCGACTCCAGCCTTCTGTACAACTATCCAGAACCGGTCATGGCCTTGGGTTGGCAGGCGCCAGGATCCTGGCACGGCACCTGGGTGGGGACATCACTGTGAAGAGTCGAAAAGGAACGGGGACTACTTTTTGTTTGACAATTCCAATGATATTTCCTGACAGTCGATAAGTTTAAAAATGTGTGAAAGGATAAAAAAGCATGACGGATGGCAAAAAATCTCACCTGGCCGGCAAGCGAATTTTGGCAGTGGACGACGAGGCGGACATTCTGGAAACCATCGAGGATATTTTGGAAATGGCGGAAGTGACGACCGCCAAAGACTATGAGAGTGCGTCGGAAAAAATTCGGTCCGGTCAATTTGATTTGGCTATTTTAGATATCATGGGGGTCAACGGGCTTACATTGCTGGAAGAGACCGTAGCAAAAGAGATTCCAACCGTGATGTTGACGGCACATGCCATTAACCCGGAGACGCTTTTATCCTCTATTCGAAAAGGGGCTATCGCTTACCTGCCGAAAGAAATACTTGTTGATCTGGATGAACTGCTTGAGGAACTCCTTGGTGCAAAAGATGAAGGGAAACCTCCATGGAAACTGTTGTTTAATAAGTTGGGTAGTTTTTTTGACGAACGTTTCGGACCGAATTGGAAGAAGAATGAGGAACCATTTTGGTCCGATTTTACCCGTACATGGGAAGTGGGGCAGGGGATTAAGGCCCGGTTGAAATATGACGAGCGGCTTTTAGATAAAAAAATTTAACGAAAGGATCCAAAATGACGCAATCGATGCATTTGAACCCTGTTGATCGTGTAGAAATTCTAACACTTCAGGACAACACAATAGATATAACGGTGATGGACAACAGTGATGTGATCCAACGGGCGTGGCCTTTAGTGGGAATGGAATTAAAAAACTCCATTTTGGCCGAACATGGTTTTTCATCTATGATTACGGTTACCGAAAATGAAACCTCACGGTCCATGCTTTTTGACTTTGGGTTTTCTCCAAACGGAGCTGCTATTAATGCTGACGCATTGGGTGCTGATCTGCGCCGGGTCGAACAAGTGGCCCTGTCCCACGGCCATATGGACCATGTGGGCGGGATTCAGGCATTGGTGAAAAAAATAAACAAATCAGAGGTACCTCTGGTGCTGCATCCGGCCGCTTTTCGAAACCCGAGGTACTCAAAAACACCCAACGGAATGAAGATCAACTTCCCAGCATTTACGCGGGAAAAAGCAGAGACAGCCGGCACCATGGTGATAGAAACCGAAAAGCCCTATCCCATGCTGAACCGAACGGCTTTATTTTTAGGAGGTATCCCAAGAACCACACCTTTTGAAAAAGGTTCGCCTTCTCTTTTTTGTGAAATTGATGGAAAGGAACAATTGGATCCTTTTGATGATGACACGGCCATGGTTTTTCACGTGCGGGATAAAGGCCTGGTTATCATTTCCGGCTGTGCGCATTCAGGAATCGTTAATACCGTCACCTATGCCCAAAAAGTAACAGGCGTTGATGGGGTGATGTCCATTATGGGCGGATTTCATTTGGGTGGATCGGATATGGAGACGGTCATCAAACCTACCGTCAAGGCCTTGAAAGCTTTCTCTCCGACATATATTATACCCACCCACTGCACGGGTAGGGGGGCTATTCAATTTATTGAACAAGAGATGCCCGATGAGTTTTTGCTGAATATGTCCGGTACACAGCTAACCTTTCATGCATAAAAAAGCGTTCGGGACATCTTGCATAGACATGGTTTTTTGTTGTATCTTGAGAATGTTTTACGGTTGATTTCCAATTCGTCAATCAATTTTCTCAAGCAAAGGATTTTTATGCCATCAAACATGAAGTGGATGATTACATTTGCCGTACTTCTCATCCCGATCTTCGCGTATGCCTCTTTCGACGTTGATCCTGTTTTTGAAGAAAAAATTGATGCCTCCATCCTGGATGTGGCCGTAAAGTCCGACGGCGATATGGTGTTTGTCCTGACACCGGGTGCGGTTTTGATATATTCCGTTGAAAAGAAAACAGTATTGGACCGCATCCCTGTGGACAAGCATTTTACCGGTGTTGCCTATCAGGAAACCGGCCGATTGGTTCTCACATCAACGAATCCATCTATGATTTCTATTCTTCAGGTAAGCCGTGTTTTTGATATCAATATAAAAAATAGGGCCGTCAAAGGGCCGTCAGGTGCCGGAGCTACGATTGTTATTTTCGACGACTACCAGTGACCTTACTGTGCGCGATTAGAGCGCTATATTCAGCAGGTGCTGGATAAATTTCCCAACGATGTCAATTATGTGATCAAGCACTTTCCTCTTTCTAATCATAAATTGTCAAGGCCGGGTGCTATGGCGGCCCTGGCTGCGGAAAAGCAGGGTCAATTCTGGGCGTTTCACAGCAAGCTTTTGGAAAACCACAAACAACTCAACGAAGAGAAAATTGTTGAGATCGCAAAAGAGTTGGAATTGAATATGGACCAGTTTGCAAAGGATCGGCAGCTGACATCCATTCGAAAGTTGATTGATGAGGATCTGGAGAACGGGAAAAGAATTGGGGTTCGGGGAACACCGACCGTTTTTTTGAACGGAAAAAGGATCGCAAACAAAGATTTGGGTAAACTACAACAACTGATACGCCAGGAGTTGGGTCAATGAAGAGAATACTCAAACAACCAGTCGTTCTTTATTTTTTTTGCCTTATGATAATGGTGCCGTTTTTTTTTGTTTCCTGTACTCACAAACCCTTTCACCCGGCCAAAACCGAGAAGGAGTGGACGATTGATCATCAGGAATGCGAAAAATGGGCGAGAGAGGGGATTCGCGATGAGCCGGATACCTATGACGCCATGGACGAAATGAAGATGATCAATCATTGTATGAAAAAGAAAGGGTGGAAGTGGAAGCGGACCGGGTTATTCAATTTTAATTATTCAGAATAAGATGTAGGTTATTTTGTCTGTTCCCCGCCAAAGAAAGTCTCCATTTTTCGGATTCGAAAAGTCAATGATAATCAACCCCTCCTCAATTTAGCCTGCCTTTTTGCCTGTGCTGATAGCGATGCTTCAGTTTTAAGGCTTTTTCATTTCATCTGCATTTTTTGAAAATGAAGATGAAAATGATGAAAAATGAGAGATTAGGTAAACTTCCTTATTGGGCTGCCGATAAATAAACCATCATGTTTAGAGCTAAAAAACATATGGTTACTTTTGCCGATGATCAAAATGTCGGGTTCTATCTAATATTTCGAAACGGCAATGCGGAACTTTTGGCCAGCAATTCCATCGCATCCTTCGGAAGGGACGGTCATGGGAAAAAAGATCTCCCTGTAAAGGTGTTGCAATCGGTCAATCACTTATTGGTCGTCCCGGACTATTGGTTGGGGAACCGCACTGATGCATTTCAAGCTCATAAGCAATCGCTGGTCGCTGCTTTCATCGAGAGAAAATTAAAACAAGATCCCACCGTACCTGCCGAAGCCCAGGATTTTTACGATACCCTGATGATTGAAGGCAATGACAACAACCGGGAGCTGTATACCTATTATTTACAAGAAACCGTCGCCTATCAGCTCTATCATCAGTTGGACGCTTTAGGCATCGCTCCCCGTCGGATTACCACGCCGGCTTTGTTGTGGACAACCCGTTTGGGAGAATCGATTGAAGGATTTAAAGAAAAAAGGGCCGGGCTCATTCATCTGGATCAAACCGGCTGTTTCTTATACTTCTTTTTCAATGGACGGTTTATTTTTTCCCGAACCATCGAACTGCCGGATGCAGGGAACGAACATGAGCAAGTATATAACCGACTCAATTATGAAATCAATCAATCCTTTTACCTGTATTCTCAGAAAACCAAAAACCCGGTAGAGGATCTGTTTCTTGTTGATCAGGATCAGGATCAGGATCCGGATACAAAGAACCGTCTTACCGAGGTTATGGGAAGAAGAATCGATGCTCTGCCCGGTCTTTCTTTATCATCCGGTATCGGAAACGCTCAATATATTCCCCCTTCATGTTCGCTTTTCTCCACCAAAGATTTAATGCGGACGGATAGAAATGCCATTTCTCACAAACCGTTAAAAAAAGAGTTATACTGGCGGCCGGTGCAATGGGCTGCTATTGCCGTTGGGCTTTTATTGGTCGTGCTGTTGACTGCTGAATCCATTTATCTCCGTTCGTTGTCGGTTGACACAAAGAAGCAGATGGCAGTCATGAATTCAGCGGATCCCTCCGGCCTGATCATTGAGGAAGCTACACAGGAACTCGAAATTGTGCGCCGATCCCTTAAACGGCCCTCCGGGAGTGAATCGGTCTTGCAGACCTTTCTGGCTCTTCCCGATGCTGTCTCAATAGAGAAGCTTTCTATGGATTTGACATCTACGTCCCAGATGTCGATCACCGCCATTGCACATGCACGGAATCCGGATGAATTAAAAAAAATATTGCGGTCCTTGCTGGATCGGTTGAATGAATCGTTTCATTCACAGACACGACCCTTGGAGGAAAAGGATGTGCAGATCATTTTAGACCGTTCCAGAGCGCTTAAAGAGGTTCCTGTATACCGGGTTAAATTGCAATGCGGGCTTTTATGATGAACAAAATAGAACGAAAATGGCTTGTTGTCGGGATCATCTGGAGTGCGGTGCTGGCGACGACCGGTTGGAACATGGTTAGTATATCTGAAATCCAGTCGGGTCGCCAGGCGTTGGAAGGTGTTAAAATGGATCAACGCTATCTAAAATCCAAGGAGACCGACATCAATGATGTGCGGTATTGGAATACCCGGCTGACCCATAGCGTTAAATCATATGATTTGGGTTTTTTAGTGGTCGAAAATGATTTAAAACGGCTTTTCGAAATGTGTGGTCTGAAAAAAATGCGCGTTGAGGGAAAGAATGGGACCCAGGTCGTTAGTCCGGCATTCATCCAAATACGGGCCAAGGGATCCATACCTGCGTTAGTGAAATGGATAGGAGCCGTTGAGGACGCCTATCCTTATCTTGAGATATCGAAATTGGAAATGAATGCAGATCCACACCATCGGGTATCTAAACTGTCAGCAACTTTTGTCTATCACTATTCCATTGAAGGCTATGGGATGACATGAAACTGAAACCCGGTTTAGGCCGTATTTTAATCAGTTGCTGTGTCCTGGCCGGCCTCTTGGTCGTCGGAATCAACGGCTATGCCTTGCTTGCCTTATTGGATGAACCGTTGTCCGGCTATTCCGAAGGCATAAGAACTGTGGATCGGGGGCTCCTCGAATTCCGTAAGCTTTCAGCGGATAAGTCCGGCAAAGTGATCCATGGGATCGATAGACTTGCCGGACGTTACACACCGGAGCTGTCGCCTGAATCGTCACCGGTTTCGAAAAAAGTGATACCAAAAAAAATCGTAACCAAACGTGTCAAAGCTTTACCGGCTTCACTGCCGGTATTGACGGGAATTCTTACCGGTTATTCCACGAACGGTTCCACCAGACGGTTGGCGATGCTGGATGGGGCTGTCTGCGCAGAAGGTGAAAAGCTGGGAGACCTTACCGTCGAAGAGATAACAATTCGGGGTGTCCGTTTGAATAACGGAGAGAAGATCTGGTTCGTTAAAGCTCCGGACAATAACTATTCGCTATCGATGCAGTAAGACAAGATGTCACTGTTTGTGTTGTTAAGGAGTCAATGAAGAGATACATTTTCAAATATCGATTGGCCATCACCGTGCTTCTTTCGCTTGTCGTTTCCGCTTGTGCAGGGTCTACTATTCGTCTACCGGAAACCGAACCGGTAGACCCAAAAACCATACGGGAGATTCTTCAACAAGATATTCAGCCGGCGCCACCGGGCCCCCCTCCATTTTCCCATCGGGTACAGCCAAAAACGGTGGATTTCGATTTGCCTGAAACGATGTATTCGATGACGTTGAATGGTGTTCCTCTTTCAGCAGCGCTGGAAGCGATTATGGTGAATACGCCCATGAACCTGTCTGTTGAATCCGATGTAGATCTGTCACGGCCGGTTACTGTCCATCTGAAACAGGCCACTTTTTCGGAGGCCATGAACATGGTGGTGAAAAACGGTGCCGGGTATGCATGGACCGTTGATGGAGAAATGTTGAGCATAACAGGAATGATGGAACGAATTTATGCTTTTGACTATCTGGATTTGCCGGGGGAGACGGATATCGAGATAGGCGGGGATATGTTGGCCTCCAGTGTCGAAGATGCCGGTGTAAGCGGCAAATTCCTTTTAAGAACGAAAAAAAAAGAGGAGACTTCCGACACATGGTCAGCTGTTTATGAGACATTGAAAGCATTGAAATCCGATGACGGTACTGTTCAGATTAATCGAACCGGTGGCTTGATCTACTTAATGGACAGGCCCAAGAAGGTGGATGCCATGGTTAGGTTTTTAGACGCTTTATCCGAAGCGCTTAACCGGCAGGTGTTTATTGAAGCCAAAATCATGGAAGTTCGGCTGACCGACCGTCAACAGTTGGGTATTGACTGGACATCCGTTAATGCTGCTTTCACCTCTTCATCAGGATTTTTCGTGGATAATTTCAACATGAACTTCAACGGCGGCAGTACTCTTGCCCTGGCCGGTGAAAGTGCTTTGGGTATGGTTGTGGACTTTTTACGCACCCAGGGTGAAGTGGCAGTCATATCCAATCCACATCTTGCTTTGATGAATGGCAGATCGGCTTTGTTAACCGTCGGCTTTCAATTTCCATACGGGGATGTGGATGGGGTGGATCGGGATGAAGACACCAAGGTGGTAACCTTTGGCACTAGTATCAAGCGTGCTGTCCTGGGACTCCAATTCGGTATTTCCGTTCAAATATCGGAACAGGGAATGGTGACTATGAATATTGTCCCAACCATCACCCGCATACAAGAAGAGGCGGATGTGGAACTGCCAACTTCTTCGACAACGGTTCAAACGATCAAGAATCCGATCATCGATCTTCAGGAAATTGCCACAACCGTGCGTGTTCAAGCAGGGAATACCTTGGTGCTGGCCGGGTTAATAAGCCAGACCAAGGACCTGGAACACCAAGGGCTTACCGGGCTGGAAAGTTTGCCCTTTATCGGCAACTGGTTCAGGCATGTGGATGATAAGCTGCAGACACGGGAACTGGTCATTTTCATCACGCCTCACATGCGGGATCGTGGGTGATACGGTGATTTTCGGTTGACGGTTTTTTTATTAAAGTCCCAATAAAAACCGACCGATACAAAAGATGAAGAATCAAGGTGAATGATGAGATTCTTTACTTTTACAACTAATTTACAACTAACTTTGGAGAGTATGCAATGTTAAGAAATCAAAAGGGATTTACGTTAGTAGAGATCGCCATTGTTCTGGTGATCATTGGGTTGTTGATGGGTGGTGTTCTCAAGGGGCAAACCATTATTAAAAATGCCAAGGTCAAACGAGTCGTAAAGTCCGCCGACGAAGTACGGGCCGCCATCTATACTTTTTATGATAAATATGGTGTTTATCCCGGCGATGAAGCTAACACGACCTTTCCACCCAATGATAGCAACAACGGTGGAGCCAATCCAGGAAACGGGCAGATCAATGCTGATGAATCCGATATGATGTTCGAGGATTTGGCCAATGCCGGCATCATCTCCGGAAATTTCGATGGAAACGGTGTAGATAGTTATCCTAAACATGCCTTTGGAGATAGTTATCTAGTGTATTTTGTCACTCCCGCAGGAGGGAAAACGGATCATTATATCCGGTATGACAATCTGCCCCCGGATGTGTGCCAAGAGATCGATCTTAAGTACGATGACGGTGTGTGGAATACCGGGAGTATCCTAGCTAGTTCCACCTATACCGGCACAGCCGTTACCTATTTGTACCTTCCTCTATAGTTTTTTTTAGGATTTAGATAAAAAATACGATGAACCACCATCAGGCCGGTTTTACCCTTATCGAGATGGCTATTGTAATGGTCATCATCGGAGTGCTGGTGGGATTCGGTACCTCCATCGTAGGACCTTTGACCATCCGGGCCAAGCGGATGGAGTCTGCGGAAATCGTCGAGGCCGGTTTTCAGGGAGTCGTCGGCCATGCCACGGCCAACCGG
>DAOWNV010000226.1 GCA_030642405.1 Desulfosarcina sp. | reverse complement strand
CTAACTTAAGTTCAAATTGCAATAAAACAAGACTACCGAACCGGTTTACCATTGATCATTTGGCGGTTAAACAACTCAAAACAAGTAATCTATGACCTGCAGGAGGTTGGATGATTTTGCCTTCAGAAACAAATCGAAAAAATGAAGGGTCAGGACCTTTATACGCACATCAATTTGGAGAAAGGTGAACGGAGCGCGCTATCCGATCTGGCCATCAGAATACTTTGACTTTTTTTCGTCACCATTATTTTTTCGGTGGAAACGGCCGCATCGTTTTTCCAAAACCGATAATGACACCATCGGCATTCTCGGCCATTACGGAAAATTCATATTTGTTTCTACCCCTGACCGGACAGGGGCCGTTATAGCCGATATCGAGGAACCCGGCCGGAATGAGACCTGAACCGTCGTGATCAACAATACCGCCTCCCTGGTTCCATTTCGGCATGTTCAGGTTCTGCAATTTGACGCGCAGGTCCACGGTACCTTCCGGAATATTGGTAACCTGTATTTCAGGAGAGTCATGAGTGCACGCTTTGATCCCGTCCCATGAAAAAGTGACTTCCATTTCCGCCGCATTTTTGGGGACTTTAATCTTTTTCGGATTGCCGGCGCAGCCACTGACTATACCGACTAAAAAAATAAGAGAGAACACTGCTGACCATTTATTCATGCCTTCCTCATCCATATTTCCCAATGACAATCATTTGATGTTGCTTAATTTCCATATATCACCGCAATTCCATAATATCAATTTTGATCTGATTCAATTATAGGGAGAAAAAAATGATTTCACGTATCGATCATGTATCCATTGCCGTCAAGGACTATGACCTGGCCTTAGATTTTTTCCAAAAAATTGCAGGCATTATTCCCGGGGCTTCCGACACGGACAATCGTTTGGAATTCAAGTGGCAAATGTTTTCAGCAGGCGATCTTTCCCGTCTTGAGTTAATACACTCCACCGGTCCGAACAGTTTCCTGACAAAGTTCCTATCGGACAAAGAAGGCGGTGTTCACCACATTACCTTTGAGACGCCGGACATTTATTCAACCAGAGCAAACCTTGAAAAACACGGAATCTCCTATTTCGGATTCAACGACCAAGATGAGGTTTGGAAAGAACTCTTCATCCACCCGAAAGATGCCTTTGGTGTACTGATACAAATTGCTCAGTTTCGTCCCGAACAATGGCTCTCTCCATCGGAAATACTTTCAAACGGGAAAAAATGGGCTATAGAAAAAAAAGGAGGCGATACCCGATTGACTATTGCTCATCCCGGCGGTGGAAAAATGAAAATCGAGTTGTCTCCGTCGGAAATTCGTCAATTGATTGATGAACTCGAACAGGTATCGTAAAAATCAAAAGCCGGGCAAACGCCCGGCTTTTAATTCTTCATGTTGATTTATGGGATTATACAATAGCGTTATGCCACTTCCTGAAAATCTGCGTCCACAATATCATCATCCGGTTCTGTGGAACGATCTTGCCCGCTGCCGCCTTGACCCTGCTGTGGTCCTGCTCCATGAGGGTTACCCGGTTGTTGATACATGGATGCCGCCATCTTGTGTGAAGCACCGGATAGAATTTCGGTTAGCTTTCGGATCTGCTGTACATCTTCTCCTTTCAGGGCATTTCTCAGATTCGTTACGGCATCGTCGATTTCCATGCGAAGACCACCATCCACAGTTGCACCCATCTCGTCCAGGGTCTTCACCGTGGTATGAATGAGGGCATCGGCACTGTTCTTGGCCTCAACGAGCTCTCTTTTCCGGCTATCTGCGTCAGCATGCAGTTCCGCATCCTTGACCAACCCGTCGATCTCTTCCTTGGAAAGGCCGGACGAGGTGGTAATACGGATGCTTTGGGCTTTGCCGGTAGTCTGATCTTTCGCCGACACTTCCACGATACCATTGGCATCGATGTCGAAAGCCACTTCGATCTGGGGCGCTCCCCGGGGTGCCGATGCGATACCGGTCAACTCGAAACGTCCCAGTGTTTTGTTGTCCGCAGACATCTCCCGTTCACCCTGAAGCACATGAACAGTCACTGCCGGCTGGTTGTCCTCGGCGGTGGAAAAAACCTGGCTTTGCCGAGCGGGGATTGTGGTATTTTTCTCAATCAATTTGGTCATTACGCCGCCCAGGGTTTCAATGCCTAAAGACAGTGGTGTGACATCAAGCAAAAGCACGTCTTTGACATCTCCTTCCAAAACCGCGCCTTGAATTGCAGCCCCCATGGCTACTACTTCGTCGGGGTTGACCCCTTTGCTCGGCACCTTGTCGAAAATCCGTTTTACCTGTTCTTGAACTGCCGGCATACGGGTCATGCCTCCCACCAGAATCACCTCATCGATATCACTGCCGGAAAAGCCTGCATCTTTTAATGCGGTTTTGCACGGTGTTTTCAACCGATCCACCAACTCTTCCACCAGGGATTCCAATTTAGCTCGTGTCATCTTGATATTCAGGTGCTTGGGGCCGCCGGCATCTGCTGTAATAAAGGGAAGATTGATATCCGTTTCCATGGCGCTGGAAAGTTCCATTTTGGCCTTTTCCGCAGCCTCCTTCAAGCGCTGGAGAGCCATTTTGTCACTACGGAGGTCGATTGCCTGCTCCCGCTTGAATTCATCAGCCAGGTAGTCGAGGATACGCAGGTCGAAATCTTCTCCACCCAAATGCGTATCGCCGTTAGTGGACTTTACCTCGAAGACACCTTCACCGATCTCCAAAATCGAAACATCGAAGGTTCCCCCACCCAGATCGAATACGGCAAGTTTCTCTTCCTTTTTTTTATCCAGACCATAGGCCAAGGATGCCGCCGTTGGTTCGTTGATGATACGTGCAACGTTCAATCCAGCTATTTTTCCTGCATCTTTGGTCGCCTGCCGCTGGCTGTCGTTAAAATAGGCTGGTACGGTGATCACGGCATCTGTTACCGGTTCTCCCAGGTAATCTTCAGCTGATTTTTTCAGGTCCGATAGAATAAAGGAAGAAATTTCCGCCGGACTGTATGGGCGGTCGTTGAGTGCGATGCGAACATCTCCGTTTTCCGCTTTTTCAATGGTGTAAGGTAAATTATTTTTGTCGCTTTTCACTTCATCGGCATTGTATTTTCGGCCGATTAACCGTTTGACGCCAAAGACGGTATTTGCCGGGTTGGTCACCGCCTGGCGCTTTGCCGTCTGGCCCACCAAACGCTCGCCGTTACTTGTAAGGGCAACCATGGAGGGGGTTGTTCGGCCACCATCTCCATTGGTGATCACTTTGGCTTCACCGCCTTCCATAACAGCTACACAAGAGTTTGTTGTCCCAAGATCAATTCCTATAGTTTTGCTCATTTCTCATTCCTCCTGAAATCCGGTATCGGCATATGCCGTTTTTGTCGTTAACACGTCATTTTCAATATTTTATGAATCAATCATAAGTCAGAATCATTGCATGTCAATTTACTTGCATTACTTTTTTGCATTTTTATGTAATAGTAATTTTTAATGGTGTGGTTTCATACGATTCGTTTCAGGAACCGGTCCTAAACGTTGCAAATACTGATATCCTTCACGTTGTACCAATAGTTCTGTTTCCATTGTTTCAATTATGATATATTGAAGGGTAGGCTAATGATTGGAACCGGCAAAAATATGCCTTATGAGATACAGGTCTTATGAAAGAATTTTTCAACGTTGAAACCATTGATGCTGTCCTTGGATATGCACAGACCTTTGGTACTGTGGGAACGGAAACCATCTCGCTGGGAAAATGCCTGGGACGTGTATTGGCCCAGGACATTTATTCAGATGTAGACATACCCGATTTCAACCGATCGACCATGGACGGATTTGCCGTCAATGCAGCGTCCACCTTCGGTGCATCAGAGTCAAATCCCGCCTTTTTGAACCTCCGAGGCCAAATCCTGATGGGTGTTCGTCCCGATTTTACCATCGGGCCCGGTGAAGGAGCCCGTATTGCCACCGGCGGTATGCTGCCCGAGGGTGCGAACAGTGTCGTAATGGTAGAGCATACAGATACTCTTGACGACACGACTATCGAGATTTATCGAAGTGTAGCTCCGGGCCGGCACGTCATTGAAAAAGGGGAGGATATCCGCCACGCAGATCCGGCACTCGCCAAAGGCAGCCGGATTCGCCCTCAGGAAGCGGGCCTGCTGGCTGCATGCGGGCAGACTGAGTTTACCGTGTTCAAACGACCGATGATCGGCATTATCTCTACCGGTGACGAAGTCGTTACGGTGGATCAGGTTCCCGGAGACGGACAGATCCGTGATATCAATAGCCAAACACTCTCCTCCCAGGTTTTAGCAGCCGGTGGTGTACCGGTTGTTTTTGGTATTGTCAGGGACCATCGTGACGACTTGATTGAAAAATGTCGATGTGCCCTGGAATTGACGGATATGGTTATGATCTCCGGTGGCAGTTCTGTCGGCACCAGGGATTTTACCGTGGAAGTGCTTGAACTATTGCCGGATACCGACATTCTGGTGCATGGTATTTCCATCAGTCCGGGAAAACCCACGATTCTGGCTCGTTCCAGCACCAAGGCATTTTGGGGACTGCCGGGCCACGTAGTTTCCGCCATGGTGGTTTTTGATGTAGTGGTCCGCCCCTTTATCAAACAAATTTCCGGACAATCCGCAGGTGGCCTACGGTTTCCCATCACTGCCAAACTTACCCGTAACCTGCCCTCGGCTCAAGGACGTGTGGATTATGTCCGTGTTCGCCTTGCAGATGTTGACGGACAGCTCATGGCCGAGCCGATACTGGGTAAATCAGGATTAATCCATACTATGGTGAAAGCAGACGGCCTCATTGCCATCGGAATGAATACGGAAGGGTTGGAAAACGGCACGGTTGT
>DAOWNV010000280.1 GCA_030642405.1 Desulfosarcina sp. | reverse complement strand
CCGGTGAGAGGCAAAACAATCCCCACCTTGATTTTATCGGCAGCCATCGCTTGGGCTGCCCCAAAAGTAAAAATTAGAGCAATTGTTAAAATCAATGCGACCAATACTTTAGACTTTTTCATCTGGCCCTCCTCCTTTATGAATGTTAAAGATCCGTTTTTCATCGGCTTCTCTCCAGTCCATGTTGTAGCCGTGGAGAACTTTATCAGTGTTGTGGCGCAAGGCCCGATCCAATGCAGTTTTTCCATATTCATTTCGGTGATTCAGGTTGGAAATGACTGATAATACTATTCGCACTCTCCTAACAGCACCATGCTTTACTGTTTTCCGCTGCAAGATGCAAGAGCGTGTTTCCATAGTTGTCTATTGCTGCAGGGTCAGCTCCGGCATCAAGAAAAGCTTGCAGAATCTGAGTTCCAGCGGAATCGCGGGCAGCCTGAAGAAGAGGGGGCCACTTTATCACTTAATAGGATCCATTGGGCACATATGGATATTCAAGCCGCTTGACAATACCCCCCGTTACAATTATTTTGTAGTATTTTTAACCGATAAGAGTTTATCGAAACTCCATATTTATAATAAAATTCGGATATAAGGCAAAAGGAGACCGTTGTGCCATTGGAAGAACTCAACGCACAGATTGAAGCCAAACATCTTTTGGTCAGCCAAATCCGTGAAGAGATTGCAAAGGTCCTGGTGGGTCAGCGGGATCTCATTGACGGACTGCTCATGGGCCTGTTTACACGAGGTCACATTCTTATCGAGGGGGTACCTGGCCTTGCCAAGACAAGCGCGGTCAAAGCCCTGGCGGACACGGTTCGCGCCGACTTCAAACGTATTCAGTTCACCCCGGACCTGCTTCCCGCCGATTTGGTTGGAACGGAGATTTACCGACCCAAGACAGGTGATTTTTCCATAAAAAAAGGTCCCTTGTTCAACAACATCATCCTGGCGGATGAAATTAACCGGGCGCCATCCAAGGTCCAGTCGGCACTGTTGGAAGCCATGCAGGAGCGTCAGGTTACCATCGGCCCAACCACCTTTCCCCTGGCAGACCCTTTTTTGGTAATGGCCACCCAGAACCCCATCGAGCAGGAGGGCACCTATCCACTGCCCGAAGCCCAGGTGGATCGGTTCATGCTGAAAATTCTCATCGACTATCCGAACAAATCCGAAGAGAAAGAAATCATGAAGCGGGTGGGGTTTGATACGCCGGAAACCATCGTTCCCATTCTCGACCCTGCGGAAATCAGCGATATTGGTCAACTGATCAACAGTGTTTATATGGACGAAAAACTCAAAGATTACATTGTTGATCTGGTTTTTGCCACACGGGATCCTGGGGCTTATAAAGTTGATGTGGCCAACTACATCCAGTTCGGTGCCTCGCCCCGTGCGACGATCTTTTTGAGTCTGGCCGCTCGGGCCTACGCATTTTTGCAGGGCAGAGCATATGTGACGCCCCAGGATGTGAAAACCATTGCTCCGTTAGTGTTGCGCCACCGGATCCTTTTGACTTACGAGGCCGAGGCAGAGGACATCGATACAGATAGGATTATCGGACATATTTTTGATTCGGTGGAGGTACCTTAAAATCTGTATTTGAGCGTCGTTATTCCGGCGTATGCCGGAATAACGACATAGCAGACAAATACGTTGTGGATTATCGATATGCTCTCGCCGGACATTATAAAGAAGATCAAAAAAGTTCACATCAAAACCGGCCGGATGGTCAACACGCTGATGGCCGGACAGTACCGTTCGGTATTTCGGGGGGCCGGCATCGAGTTCGAAGAGGTGCGCGAGTACGTGGCCGGTGACGATGTGAAGAGCATAGACTGGAAAGTGTCGGCCCGCATGGGCAAACCTTTTATCAAGCGGTATAGGGAAGAGCGGGAGCAGGTGGTCATGCTGCTGGTGGACATGAGCGGATCCGGCAGTTTCGGCACAACGGACAGCATTAAACGTGAAACCGCTGCAGAGATCGCCGCGATCCTGGCCTTCAACGCTATTCGCAACAACGACAAGGCCGGGGCCATTTTATTCACCGACCAGGTGGAGAGGTATATTCCCCCCAAAAGGGGATCGGCCCATGTGTGGCGGCTCATTCGTGAAATTTTTACTTTTCAACCCGAGCACACCGGAACCGACATTGCCGCTGCCGTGGATTTCCTGGCAAGAGTGTGTCGCAAGCGGACAGTAGCTTTTCTGGTTTCCGATTTTCTCACCGAGGATTTCGGTCGAACCAATGCTCTCCGGATCAAATCGGCCTCAAGAAAACATGAACTGATCAGCGTGCTGATTTCGGATCCCGGAGAATTCAAGCTTCCCGACGGCGGCATCATTGCCTTTCAGGATCTGGAAACAGGTAGCGTTCGGTATCTGGATGCTTCGGATCGGACCACCCGTAGGCGATATGAAGCGAATCGTAGAGCCGTGTACGAACAGGTATTAAAAACCCACCAGACCATGGATATGGACTGTATAGAGATGCCGACGGATGGAGATGCGGCCGATGCACTGGTAAGGTATTTCAGGTACAGGGAGAGACGTAGACGATGATAGAGTTTACGATAATGTTATTGAGCTGCGTTATCGGTCGTCGCATTATTTCTAAACCGGCTTCCTCCCTTCGGTTTTGCGAAAATCATTACCTTACACTGTATACATTGGGCGTTGTCTTGTTTGTATTGATGCTCTTTCCAGTCGTCCCGGTTATGGGTGCGGAGACTGCCGCTTCCAACGGTCCCCAGACTGCCGTCGAAGCGACCGCCGCCGAAGCGACTGCCGCGGATGCCCCGGCGCCGATGGCAGACATCCATGACATCCTGCCGCCGGTTGCTGTGGGCATCGATGCCCCCTGGTTGATTCCTGTCCTGATTGCCCTGGTTGTTGTGCTGCTTCTATCAGCGGCCTGGTGGTTGTGGAAGAAATACGGAAAAAATAAAACAATCGAAACCATTGTTCCGGAACTACCTCCGGAGATGGTGGCTATGCAGGCGTTAGATGGCATATCCGATGTTCGTCTGCAAGAGGCAAAGGTCTTTTACTTCCGCATTTCCGCCATTATACGGCAATATGTTTTTGGACGTTTTTCCGTGGGTGCACCGGAGATGACCACAGAGGAGTTTTTGCCCTTTATCGACAGATTGCCCATCGACAATGATCTGGCTATCCAACTTAGAAAGCTATGCCGGGCAATGGACCCGGTGAAGTTCGGTGGGGCGACGGTAATGAAAAAACAGATGGAAGAAGATTTGTTTTTTGCTCGTGCTTTTGTGAGGAAAACCAAACAGGTATTTGAGCCCGAAGAAAACGATACGGTGATTTAGGCTTTTTATGTTCAGATTCGCGTCCCCTTATTTTCTTTTACTTATACTGCTGCTACCGGCACTGATCTGGTATCGTCACAAACGGCACCGGGTACCAACCATGGCCAGCAGTGCCATTTTCCCAGCAGCCGGTATTCCCCAATCCACAGCGATGCGCCTGCGAAGACTGGTCCCGGCTTTCAAGTACGCGGTACTTGTTCTGATGGTAGTGGCCATGGCCAGGCCCCAATGGGGCACCGAAAAAAGTGATGTACTTACCGAAGGGATTAATATCGTTCTGGCCATAGACCTTTCCGAAAGCATGGCCGCCCTGGATTTTGAGAAAAGGGGGAAGATCGTCAACCGATTGGAAGCGGTCAAGGGTGTTGTACAGGATTTTGTTGCCGGGCGTGAGGGTGACCGGATTGGTATGGTGGTCTTCGGCTCTCACGCGTATACGCAACTCCCCCTGACGCGGGATTACAACACCATGGTCAGTTTGCTTGACCGG
>DAOWNV010000044.1 GCA_030642405.1 Desulfosarcina sp. | reverse complement strand
TCCGGAGTCGGGCAGCGTATGGGACCAGGGGCGGTTGAAACAGGTGGCCACACAAACCCTGGAGCAAATGGTGACCCGTCAACTCACAGCTCGGCGCGAGGCTAGTGAAGCCGCTTCCCTGGCCCAACTTGTCCATGGGTTGGGTTCAGCCCATGGGACCATGATTTCAACGGATAAGTTTAAAGACCTTTACATCAACCTTCCTGAATCCGTTTCACGCAAGCTGTTTTCCCCGATTCTAATGTTACGCCTCACTGCTGATAGAAGCTGGGATAGGGTCTATCTGGAGAGAGAAAACGACCAGGTGGGGATCTATCTTCTGGATCGAAACAATAATGTGCTCAGTTATACGACGGTGAGTGATCAGCAGCTTCGGGCCGAAGAGGATGAACAACCTGTCTTATCGGGCCGTCTGGAAGAAAGAGAGGAGTTTGTCGGTCGTATTTATCCGGCCGACCGGTTTTTTATGGCAGTGGACACACTGCCGCTGAAAAGCCAAAAGGGTATCTTTCTCCATCCGTCTGCTTTGCTGGTTGCCGAAGGCACACCGGTGCGTGTGGGGATAAGCGATGAAGTTCATTCCGACCTGATTCGGATCGGTGTTGAAATGGATGCGCCCCAGGGGCAACAGATCCATATCATTGTTGGCAAAGAGTGGTCGGTCAGGCAGGTGCGCGCACTTTTGGAACCTCGACTATCCAGGTCAGCCAACAGTCGATTTCACTGGCCCCACCTTGAAGGAGGGCCATGACATTTATGCTGCGCATTCTTAGAATTGCGGCTTTCTTGTTCTATCTTGTTGTGACTATGGCCGCGTTGACGGGAACGGGGCTGTTTTGCCTGTTTTTATTGGTGGTCAAAGATTTGCCTCAGGTACCGGAACCAATTGGACGGATAAACGATACACCGGCCACGGAAATTTACAGTGAAGATGGACGCCCCATATTGACCATTGGAGGGCGGGAGACGGTTGCACTGGAAGATGTTTCATATGTTTTTATTCAGGCGATTTTAGCGACTGAAGATCACCGTTTTTGGGAACACCGTGGAATCAATAAGCTGCGTACGGCAAAAGCCCTTTGGATCACATTATTCGAACACGGAAAAATTCAGGGTGCTTCCACGATTACGCAGCAGCTGTCAAAAAACCTTTTTTTCAGTTTTGAACAAACATACATTAGAAAATTTCGGGAACTGCTGGTTGCCCTTCAGATTGAATCCCAGTTTTCCAAACAGGATATTTTAGAGACCTATATCAATCAGATTCCTTTCGGTGTCGGTGCTTATGGCATCGGTGAAGCTGCGCGGACCTTCTTCGGTAAATCCGCCGGTGAGTTAACGCTGGCCGAGGCGTCTCTTCTCGCAGGTTTGCCGAAATCTCCCACCCGATACAACCCGTTCAGATATCCGGATCGTGCCGGGGAAAGGCAAAAGGTGGTCCTTGAGCGGATGGTAACGAGCAAAATGATCAGCCCGGAAGAGGCGAGAGAAGCAGCTTCCGAACCGATTGACCTGCGCGTCCATGGCCGATCGTTGCGGGTAGACAGCTATTTTCTGGATGCGGTGATGAAATCCTTAGAGGAGACCTATGGTTCGGAAGTTGTTTATCACGGCGGGTTACGGGTATTCACAACCTTGAATGTCCAATTTCAGCAGCAGGCGGAAGCAGCCCTGCAGCAGGGCATTACCCATATTGAATCGTTGATGGACAGTACGCGAGATCAAGGGGACTCATCCTTGCCGGACAACAGTCCTTTACTACAGGGTGCACTGGTTGCTGTAGAGGTAAAAACAGGAGCGGTTAAGGCATTGGTGGGAGGGAGAGATTTTTTTCAGACACCTTACAACCGTGCACTGAAAAACAACCGTCAGCCCGGCTCGGGTTTCAAACCCTTTCTTTATTACGCAGCCTTGGAAACGCTGAATAAATCACCGGCAGATGTAATGGTCGACAAGCCGGTCTCCATACCCGTTCCCGGTAAAAGGGCCTGGAGACCGCGTAATTTTAAAAGACGCTTTTTCGGACCCATGGTTATGAAAAAAGCTTTTATCGAGTCGGTGAATACCGTTGCTGCACAACTGGTGGAGGAAACCGGTCCCGAGGGTGTGACCCACGTCGCACGACGCTGTGGTATCACAAGCCCATTGGACCCGGTTTATTCGGTAGCACTGGGTACCTCTGGAGTTAGTCCTCTTGAAATGGCAATCGCATATTCCACTTTTGCATCGGGGGGCGTACGCCATTCGCCTTATTGGATACGCCGGGTGGAAGATGTCAACGGTCGTGTCCTGGAGGAACATATTATCACAGGAGAACGGATGCTCAATGAAACCATTACCTACCAGTTGGTTGATATGATGGAGGATGTCATTGAACATGGGACGGGAAAAATGGTCCGGAAAAAGGGCTTTACCTTACCGGCAGCCGGTAAGACCGGTACCACCAACGGATACAATGATGCCTGGTTTTCCGGTTTTACACCAACCTTGAGCACCTCGGTTTGGGTCGGTTTTGATCGAGGGCAGGGCATGTATGACCAAAATGGTTCAGGTATCACGGGAGGAAGGGGGGCAGCACCCATCTGGGCGAATTTTATGAAACATGCAACCGAAGGGGAACCGCCAAGGGATTTCATGGCACCTGCTAATATCTATTTTAAAAGGGTGAACATCCAAACCGGAAAGGTAGATAAGATGGAAACGGAGCAATCGATTTCGGTTGCACTCAGAAAGAAATGAATGGAACTTTGGTGTAAACATTCGGCAGTTAGATTGTGGACTGCCCTGATTCTGGGTGGCGTGGCCGCATTGGTGATCTTGCCGCTATTGGTCGGTACCATGGGGCCGAAGTGGATGGTCGTGCCTGGTATTGTCTTTCTTCTTGTTGCCTACTGGATTACCGGCGCCGTGTTTGCCGCCATAGGGCGCCATCGTATCGATCGGCTGATAGACGAGGCAGCGGTTTGGGAACGGGCCGGCATGCTCAGGGAGGTTCGTCAGGTACTTGCCGGTGCTCTTAATACAGTGGATAGCTTTTTTTTCTCTCCTTCCTCCAGACAAGCCCCGGCCAGGAAGCTGCTGGCACAAACGGCCAGATTCCAGATGGCCCAAGCCAAGACGGACCTGCCCTCAGATGATGTAGTCGAGGCATACCTGATCAGTTTTCCCCACGATCGGGATGTTGCTGTAAACTGGCTCAATGGTGTACTGGCCGGTAAAACTGTAACCCGTCAAACCCATGCCATTGTGGCAAGGATTAAAAATACTCATGAAGATGACAAAGAAATCTTGCCAATGGTTGCGCAGTTTTTCCTTGATGAACGGTGCTGTGATTTAACTGCCTTAAAGACCTATAGGCAACTGGTGGATGCAGGCGTATCACTACCGGATGATCTGGTTCATCACATGGCGGATTTTTTTCTGTCCTTATCACGTTCGGATACGCTCGCTTTGAAAGTTTACCTGGATCGATACGAACGCGGTGACCGAAATACTGCATTGCTTCAAGGCATTGCAGCCTGTTCAATGACTATTTGCTCAGGCTCTGTGACCAGGCATCTTTTGAGTCGAGTTGATTCGATATTGGAAGAGATCGATTTGTCCGAGCGAAAACGTATGGCCGAAGCATTTTCACCTGCCTTGATGAAATCCGAAATGGTCTCTTCCCGAAAAAGTCGGCGGATCAGACGATCGGTCATTGGCCCAACGATTCGTGCGGTGCAGGTAGAATTGAGAACGTTCTTATCCCGATGTATTGCCGGTTTTTCTCAAAGAGCAGACAAAATCCGAAAAAGCATACGATCCAGACGAGCAAAAGTAATCGTGAAATGGGCTGCCATGGGGTTGTCCATTGCCGGTGTGGCCCTGCTGGTCATCAATACGGTAATGCATCTGTCATCACCGCCAAAAACCGTGGAAACACCCCCGGAGCAGGTTATCGTGCTTGTTGCTGATCCGTTCACCATCCAGGTAGCTGCTTATCTGAAAGAATCCGATGCGCGACGGTACGTGGACCGGTTGAAAAACAATGGAATGGATGCCTATTGGACTCGGGCGTCCGGTGGGGGCAAGACCTGGTATCAGGTACGTATATCCCATTTTGAGACAAAGGCCGCTGCAAAGGTTTTTGGAGAGAATTTAAAAATGCGAGGAATGGTCGACGATTATTATGTAGCAAACTACAATAGGCCCGACAGTTGACCACAAGGTTGCAGATTTTTATAAAAGATCAAATTTTTTCATCTTACGCCACAAGGTTGTTCGTTCGATACCCAATTCCTTTGCTGCTTTACCACGGTGACCGCTGACTTTTTCCAATGCGTCCTCAATTACCTGTCGTTCACGATATTTTTGGCCTGTCGGTATGGCCGAATCATTTTTTGTTACGACGGATTGCTGAACCTGTCTAAGATAATCCGGAAGGTGGTCAACTTGGAGAACGGCTTCCCGGCAAATGATCAAGGCATGCTCCAAAATATTCTCCAGTTCTCTCACGTTACCAGGGTAGTCGTAGTTGAGTAGTATGTTCATTGCTGTTTTTGAAATTACCGGAGGTGCCACTGTACGGGCAGCACACAGACTGCGAACGATGTGGCTAATCAAAAGGGGGAGATCACCTCTGCGATATTTTAGTGGTGGTAATTCGATACGCATCACATTCAGCCGGTAGAATAGATCCTCTCGAAACAGCTTTTTTTCAACCAGGACTTGGAGTTGGCGGTTGGTGGCGGAAATGATGCGTACGTCCACTTTTCTCGTTCGGCGAGATCCCAAGGGATAAAATTCTTTGTCTTCGAGCACCCTGAGCAGTTTTGCCTGAAGGGAAAGCGGAAGGTCGCCGATCTCGTCCAAAAATATCGTTCCTCCTTGCGCATCTGAGAACCGTCCCGGTTTATCCCTGTCGGCTCCGGTAAAGGCGCCTTTTACGTATCCAAAAATTTCCGATTCCATTAGGTTTTCCGGAATCGCCGCGCAGTTGACCTTTACCAGCGGTTTGTTTGATCGGGGACTGGACGAATGGATGACCTTGGCCAGAAGGTCTTTTCCTGTTCCTGTCGCACCTTCTATCAGGACCGTCGCATTGCTGGGCGCAACCACGGTAACCATTTCGAAGATTTTACGCATGATCGGGTCCTTGCCGATCATGTCGTGAAACGTGTATCGATTGCTGATGGCCCTGTTGAACTGGTGCACAAGGGTCATATCATGAAAGGTTGCCAATCCGCCGACAATCGAGTTTTTATCATTTTTCAACGCGATATAATTGGCGCGAATGGGAATGGCGATGCCGTCTTTATGGATTATTCGGCCCTGATGACTGCTGCGGTTTTCTCCCGATGCGATGGATGCTTTTAATTCGCAGACATCCGGTGATTGTTCTCCTGAGAAAATCATTGTGCAGGATTGGCCCAGGACCTGGTGACGATCATACCCGGAGATGTTTTCTGCGGCCTTGTTAAAAAAATTGATCAATCCTCCACGGTTTACGGAAAAAATGCCTAAATCCAGATTATCGAGTATGATTTTAAGTCTTCTCTCTTCATAATGCAGTCGATCGATGAGCTGGGTGATGGGAGAGTGGTCCTGCAAAATGGTCATGCAGCCGGCAATTTCTTCCTGAGAATTAAAAATGGGCGTGGCCATACGTGTGATCAGGTGCCGCTGGTTTTTTTCATCGACAACCTCTATATCCGGATTCCTGTCACCGGCGGCGTCGGGATGATTCAGCACGCAATTGACCGTGCAGGGAACCCCGGTAAATATTTCCCTGCAGTCCTGATTTTGTACTTCCGATGCACGAAGTCCCAAAAGCGCTTGGGCGCTGAGATTGATAGCCGTGATTTTGCGATGACTGTCGGCGACAAAGGCACCGATATTCAATTCGTCCATCACATCCAGCCAATGGTTGCAACGGATACTTTGTTGCTTTCCTAATTTCCTTTTTGTTCTCGTCATGGAGTTGCTTTCCGGACCGGCAGTCTGATTTCGAACGTGGTTGACTCACCTGGCAGGCTTCGGGCTGTCAAGGTGCCGCCGTGATGCTCGATTATACCGTAAGTCGTCGACAAACCCAACCCAATGCCATGACCTTCTTGTTTGGTCGTATAAAAGGGCTCGAAAATATGTGACAATGCCTCTTCGTTTATTCCATGGCCGGTGTCGCTTACCTGTACAATAACCGTTTCCAGATTATCTTTTGATGTTGCAGTAATGGTCAGGTTCCCACCGTTGGGCATGGCGTCAACCGAATTAAAAATTAGGTTTAGGAGGCATTGCTGAAGCTGGTTCCCATCACCGACAACGCATGGCAACTGGTTGGGGATACTCGTTGTTAATTTAATATTACCCAGTTCCAGTTTGTGCCCGGCCAGCAGGATGCTTCGATCTAATATCTCACTGATGCATACCGGCTCCATCGATACCCGTGTACGCCGTGAGAAGGTGAGAAGGTTGGAGACGATTTTCGAACAACGATCGGTTTCCGCTTCAACTGTTGTCAGGTATTGAGCGAACTGATCGTGTTTATTTTGGGGAAGGGGGCCTTTATTCACGGTTCGAAGCATCAACCGGATGTAGTTAAGGATGCCGGCCAGGGGGTTGTTGATTTCGTGGGCTACGCTGGCCGCCAATCTGCCTAAAGACATCATTTTGTCCTGATGGAGCAATTCGGCCTGATTGGCCATCTCCTGCTCAAGACGATGGATACGTCGCAGGTCACGGACAAAGCACACCAGGCCTGCGGGTTTTTTTTCATCCATTAAAAGGGCCGCTGACAACTGGACCGGAACCGGTTGTTTTCCGCGATCCAGGAAGAAGGTTTCATAGAGCATCAAAATGCCTTTTCCACCATGGCTGGAAGCGGCCAGGGCTTCTCGTAAGCGGAAATATTCTTCATCACTGAAAAAAGTGGACAGTGCCGCCTGATGAAGCACCTCTGAGCGGTCGAGTCCCAGCATTTTTTCCATACTTTTATTGAAAGTGACTACCTTGTCATTAATATCACATCCTAAAATGCCGTCCATTGAGCTTTCAATGAGTCGCTTTTGGTAAGCGACGGTCTCTTCCAGTTGTTTGGTTGTGCGGGACAGCCCTTGTTCCAGTTGTCGGGTGTAATCCTTGAGCTGTTGTCGGGTGAGGGACCGGTGCTTGGCCCGCTCCAGGGCTACTATCAAAGCTTCCGTATGCATGGGTTTTGTGATGAAATCGGAAGCATCCAGCTGAAGCGCCCGGATAGCGATATCCATTTCGCCATAAGCCGTTGCCACGATTACTTCAGTATCCGGAAACCGCTTCTTTATGGTCTCCAGCACCTGGATGCCGTCCATGACGGGCATGCGGACATCGGTGATGACTATTTTTGGCTTGAATTGTTCGCACAAGTCCAGCCCTTCGGCACCATTGGCAGCGGTTTCAACTGTGTACCCGGCATCCAACAACGTCAAAGATGTGACTTCACGAATATCGGCTTCATCGTCGATGATCAGGACAGACCACTGATTCGTTTTTGTCATGGGGACGCGCCCTTCCATTCATCAGTAAAGGTTTCAACTATTTTAAGAGATTACGTGCACCTCGTCAATATGCCTGTTAACCTCCAATACCATAATTGTCTTGACAACTTAACAAATAGGTGACAGTTTTAAGCTGAAAGCAAAACCAAAGACTATGAACTACAAACCAGAGACCCTGAACCAATGTTGAATTACCAATCCCCCATACCCTTGTACCATCAATTGGCGGATATCCTTATGGAGGATATCCGATCCGGCGAATACCAGCCGGGTTCACGGATTCCATCGGAGCCACAGCTGGTAAAGGCGTACGGTATCGGCAGGCCCACGGTTCGGCAGGCCATGGATATTCTAGTGAGAAAGCGTTTGGTTACACGGCGACGGGGGGCGGGAACCTATGTGTGCATGCAGGAGCAGGAGATCGATCTATTCTCCCTGGCTGGGACCAGTTCGGCATTTCTTAAAAAAGGAATTGAAGTCGATGTCCAACTTCTTCAATCCACTTGCCGTTTAAAGGTTACAAAAGATTCGCAGAATCCTTTTTACCAGGGCAAGGCTTTTTTTCTATCCAGGCTGAATCGAGTGGACGGATTACCAATGCTGCTGGAGGAAATCTACCTTCATCCGGTTCTATTCAAGGGAATTGACGGAATCGATCTTGCGGGGCGGTCCTTATCCCAGGTGGTGGAATCGAATTTCTACATGCTCCCGATGGGAGGACGACAGACCTTTAGAGTCGCTTGTCTCGATGCTGAAAGGGCGGAGATTATGGATGTAAGCGTTGATGTTCCTGTATTGGTCGTCCATCGGTTTTTGCATTTCAAACAGGCAGACAATGCTATTTTTTCCATCTTGTATTGCAACACAGACAGCTTCGTTTTTTCTCAAGAGATTGGAGACCTGAACCATGAATAAAACCGGCTATTTCGGCAACTTCGGAGGCGCATTTTTACCCGAAATTCTGGTTGCCACTTTTGACGAACTGAAAAATGTTTATTCCGATGCGAAGGGGGATCCCACCTTTTGGCAGGAATACGAGCAACTAATGGCCGGTTATTCGTGTCGGCCCACCCCTATCACCTTTGCAGAGAATTTAACCCGCCACTTTGGCGGGGCAAAAATTTTCATCAAGCGAGAAGATCTCAATCACACAGGTGCCCACAAGGCCAACAATGTCATGGGGCAGGGGCTTCTTGTTAAACGTATGGGAAAGAGACGAGTTATCGCAGAGACCGGTGCCGGGCAACACGGTGTGGCCACGGCAACCATGGCCGCCCGTTTCGGATTCGATTGCACGATATACATGGGCGTGGTTGATGTTGAGCGCCAACGTCCCAATGTTTTCTGGATGGAGCAATTGGGTGCTACGGTGGTTCCGGTGACTGATGGTACGGCCATATTGAAAGATGCAATCAACGAAGCTTTTAGGGATTGGGTCTCCAATATGGACTCTACCCACTACGTGCTGGGTACTGCCTGCGGTCCCCACCCTTTTCCGGAGATGGTCTCCTGGTTTCAGTCCATTATCGGAAAGGAGGCCCGTCGGCAGATGTTGGAAAGCGAAGGGCGGTTGCCTTCGAAGGTGTTTGCCTGTGTGGGCGGTGGATCAAACGCCATGGGGATTTTCAGCGGTTTTTTCGATGATGATGTGAAACTGGTGGGCGTGGAAGCTGCCGGTCGGGGGTTGGATTCCGGGGAGCACGCTTCACGGCTTTGCTCTAATGATGCAAGCATCGGCGTAGCCCAGGGATACAAAACCTATTTTCTTCAGGACGAAGACGGCCAGATGAAAGAGACGCACTCCATTGCTGCCGGGCTGGATTATGTGGGTGTGTCACCGATTTTATCGGATTTGAAGGAAAAGGGGAGGGTGCGCTTTGAAGGTGCAACAGATGTAGAGGTAATAGATGCCCTCTCTCTGACCATGAGAAAAGAGGGCGTCATTCCGGCCTTAGAGTCGGCACATGCTTTTGCACAGGCATTTAAGGAGGCACCGGATATGTCAACTGACGAGATCATTCTCATCAATCAGTCCGGACGGGGAGACAAGGATATTTTTACCATCGCCGATGCCTTCGACGATCCCAAATGGAAACAATTCATAATTGAAAAAGCGAGGCAGTACAATGCTTGAATCCTATATTCGATCACGGCTCAGTGAGAAGAAAATACTACTGATGACTCATATCGTTATCGGCTATCCGTCCCTTGAGGTGTCCATGGAGATCGTCCGTACCATGGTGGAGGCCGGTGTGGATCTGATGGAGTTGCAGATACCCTTTTCCGAACCCATCGCCGACGGGCCGGTAATTTTAAAAGCCAACCAGAAGAGCTTGGCAAACGGAGTTACCGTGCAGCAGTGCATGGATTTTGGAAAAGAGGTGGCCGGTCGGTTTCCTATTCCCTTTTTGTACATGACCTACTACAATATTTTGTTTAACTACGGGGTGGCCCGTTTTGCCGATCACATGAAGGATGCCGGCATCAAGGGTGCCATCGTGCCGGATTTGCCGCCGGAAGAGGCCAAAGAGTATCTCGACTCCATGGGCAGAAACCAACTGGCCCCTATTTTTATTTTCTCACCCACAACATCGGATACACGCCTTGCGACGATCTCTCAAGTGGTAGATGGATTTGTTTATTGTGTGGCAAGAAAGGGCGTCACGGGCGACCAGACCAACTTTTCTAACCAGTTAGACGATTACCTTGATCGATGTCGAGCTGCCACGAAGCTTCCCCTGGCTTTAGGTTTCGGCGTCAAAGAAAAGTCAGATATTCAATTTCTTAAAGGCAAGGTGGATATAGCCGTTATCGGAACCCAAGCGTTACGGTTGGTGGATGATAAGGGGGTTGACGCATTAAAGGGATTTATCGGTGATCTTCGTTCTTGACAAAATTTTATAGGAACAGACATCTTTTTTTGGTTTCCATTCTAAACAAATCAATAATAAGGATACTCACTTTCCCTTTATTCAATAATTTCAAGAACCGTGCGTTGTTTGCATTTTGAAGAGACTGCATTCAATATGGTTCGCATAGCCTGGGCCGTTCGACCTTGTTTCCCGATAACTTTTCCCAAATCTTCTTTTGCTACGGTAAGCTCCAATACGGTTGTCTGGTTTCCTCTCAGCTCTTTAACAGCGACATCTGCAGGGTTATCTACCAGCGCCTTGGCAATATAAGTGACCAACTCTTTCATTATACCCTCTCCTATTCAATGCAATTTCTAATCTCGGTCAACCATCACAAAATATCAACTCCATCGGAATAGATAGTATCCGTCGCAGTTCATCAATAGTTGTCGCTCTTTTCAAATGGTCAGGCTTATTCTGAGTAATACCGACATGGTTGTGTATCTTATAATATACACACCATAAAAAACAATAGCTAATTTCTCAGTATATACTCAATGTCGTTCAATCAAACATTGGAGAACCCGGACAACCGCATTACGCTTGTCTGTAGCTCCTCGTGGTGGTAAAGAAAAACAGATAGACGCTATTTATACAAGGGCTGAGTGAAAAATCGGCAATATGAATTCCATTCGACGGGGAACTGTTGAAACGAAGATTGGCAATAGATGATTCGTTTTCTGCGACATGGCTGTTTGTGGGTACTTGGATTTGTTCTGCTCTCATCATGTAGTCCCTTTCGGCCGGAAATGATGCCGGATGCAGCAGGAGAGCTTCCAGAGACCTATTCTTTGTACAGCGATGCACCGGTCGCTCCAACGCCGTGGTGGGAATCGGTGGGATCAAAGGAGTTGAACCGGTTGATTGATGAAGCCATGTCCGGGAGCTTTACCCTGAAAGAGGCATATGCCCGGCTGGAACAGTCCCGGTCGTTGGCTGTTCAGGTCGGTGCCGGGTTGTATCCGGATTTGACTGCAACAGGTATTGCCGAGACCAGCCGCCGCAAGACGGGATCCGGTTCCGTTAGATCGTTCGGTGATGAAAGTTATGCAATCGGCTTGGGCGGCAGCTATGAACTGGATTTGTGGGGCCGTGTCCGAAGTCAGCGAGAAGCGGCCCTGTTGGATGTCAGTTCGTCTTGGGCGGATCTTCAAACAGCAACGGTTACCCTGACGGCGGAGGTGGCTGGTCGCTGGGTGCGGATCATTTCCAGGGAGCTGCAGAAACAGCTTCTTGAGAAACAGCTGGAAAACAATCAGATCTTTCTCGATCTCATCGAGCTTCGGTTTCGAAAGGCCATGGTTTCTGCACTGGATGTGTATCAGCAACAACAGGTTGTTGAGAATGTCCGGGCAAAAATTCCTTTGGTTGTTGCCGATGCACAATTGTTGAGGCATGACCTCGCCGTGTTGTTGGGACGGCCTCCAAGGGCCGATCTCAGCCTAAAACAGGTATTACTGCCGGATGTCGGCCCTCTTCCATCAATCGGTTTGCCGGTTGATCTTTTAACCAACCGCCCCGATGTGAGGGCTGCCGGTACGCGTTTGGAATCAGCCAGATGGCAGGTGGCCGCTGCGCAGGCTAACCGCCTGCCGGCCATTAGGTTAACTGCAGGTGCCCGATATGGCCAAAGCGATATAGATTTGCTTTTTGATACGTGGACGCTGAATCTGGCGGCCAACTTGACCGCACCTATTCTTGACGGTGGAAGAAGGGCGGCGGAGGTGGACCGAACAAGAGCGAAGGCGGATGAAAATCTCTGGGCTTATCGGAAGACGGTTCTGAGGGCGGTCAAAGAGGTGGAAGACGCCATGGTAAACGAGACATATCAGCGAGAACACATTCAGGGACTGATTGCGGTAAAGTCGGCGGCCCAAAAAGGCCTTGAAGAGGCTGTCGAAAGATATCGCAAAGGCCTGAGCGATTATCTTCCCGTGCTTACGCAATTGTTGACCGTTCAGGACCTGGAACGTAGCCTGATCGATCAACAGGTACTATTGATTCTCTACCGCGTTGGCTTATATCGGGCGTTGGGAGGAGGGTGGTTGACCGAGCAAACTTATGAGAGTAAAGCTACGTCATCGTTGCAACTGCAAAACCATGATCCGGGAAAGAGAAAAAATGACATCTCCAAGTGAGATTTTAGTGAACAAGCAAAATAGCCCTCGATGGCGCTGGGCGGTGATTTTTTTTCTGTGCCTGATCATTGTCGGCATAGGCATGGGGTTGTCCAAGTATATCAGTAATACGGCACCAAAAGCCCACAAAAAGGCTCCGGCCATCCATATTTCCAGGGTAGAGACGTTGGAATTGTTTCCCGGCGATTACCAGGTTTCCATAAACGCCATGGGAACCGTTGTCCCTGCAAGAGAAGTGATTTTAAAGTCAAGGGTGTCCGGGCAGGTGCAATCTCTCAATCCAGAGTTTATTGCCGGCGGGATTATCGGCAAAGGAGAACGGATTCTCAAGATCGATCCACGAGATTATCAACTGGCTTTGGTGCGCAAGGAGAGCCAACTGATCAGCGCCCAATACGGCCTCAAGGTTGAAATGGGGTATCAGGAGGTCGCCAAACGGGAGTGGTTGTTGTTGAACAGGGGAAAACCAGCGGACCCGACTGATGTGGAGTTGGCCCTGAGAAAACCTCATCTGGCCAGAACGCAGTCGGATATTGCGGCAGCGCAGGCGGAACTCGATCAAGCAAAACTTAACCTTTCACGGACCGATATCAAGGCCCCTTTCAATGTGTTAGTTCGAGAAAAATTTGTGGATATCGGCTCACAAATTTCAACACAGGATGCGATGGCAGAGTTGGTGGGGACGGATGAATACTGGATTCGCGCAGCCCTGCCGGTGGGTCGCCTTAAATGGATTCGCATCCCTTCCGATCGGTCCCAAAAAGGAGCCAAGGCGACCATCAATTTTCGTAGTCATCAACGTTCCGGCCGAGTGATTCGAATGCTCGGCAACCTCGAAACGCAGGGACGGATGGCCCGTATCCTTATTTCGGTGAAAGATCCGTTGGGTTTTGTTAAACCGGAGTCCGGCTCTCCTCCGCTTTTAATCGGCGAATATGTCCGGGTGAAGATTCAAGGTAAT
>DAOWNV010000338.1 GCA_030642405.1 Desulfosarcina sp. | reverse complement strand
TCAGGATGTTCACCGAACACTTTGGTGATATTGGTGGCAAGGGGGCTATCCACGTATACGGGCATGGACGGAACCTCTCCTGCATCGAAAAGTTCATGGATTACATAGAGAAGTTCCTGAGTTCGGCCGTATGCAAAAGAGGGAATTAAAATTGTTCCGTCCTGATTGAAGGTGTCGTTGAGCACTTCTTTTAATCGAGGTTTCAGATTGATTATCGGCTCATGGTCCCTGTTGCCGTAGGTGCTTTCCATGATCATTAGGTCCACTTGAGGGGAAAATATTTCCAAGTGGTTGGCTGGATCTTTCAAAATTGGTTTGTCGTAGCGCCCGATATCGCCGGAAAAACAGATGGTGTGTCCATTCTCAGCGTTGCCATAGCGAATCATGGTGATAGCTGAACCGAGAATGTGACCGGCTTCGAAGAGCGTGCAGGTCATGTTTTTCCCGATGGTCACCGGGTTGCGGTATGGAATTCCTTCAAAGGCCCGCAGAGCTATATATGCATCCTCTGAGGTATACAACGGTTCAATATCTTCCAGATGAAATCGATGGATATAGTTGTTGATGACCTCAGTGTTAAGTTCGTGGCGACCTTTTTTCAGAAGCTGCTTGATCTCCTTGAGGTCACGCTTGGAAGTTTGGCCGTCTTTTCCCGGTCGCATACGGGACAATGCGGATCTGACCGTTTTATAATTCAGAAATTCGGCATCGCTCTCCTGGATGTGGGCAGAATCCGGTAGAAGGTACCCACAGGCATCGGCCGTGGCACGGGTACAGTATATTCTGCCTGCAAATCCGTTTTTTACGAGCAGCGGTATCCTGCCGGAGTGATCGATATGGGCGTGTGACAGCACCATGTTGGTGAGCAACCTTGGATCTATCGGCAGCACACGGTTCTTTTGTGCGGTTGTTTTCCGTCGTCCTTGATACATCCCACAGTCGAGCAAAATTCGGTCCTGTTCCGTACTCAACAAGTGCATGGAACCGGTAACTTCCCTTACCGCGCCGTAAAAAGTTATGTGCATGCGCCGGTGCTCCTTCCTTTTTGTAGGATACTGCTTGTCACTATCGACCAACCTATCTGAAATTACAACTAAGAAAAGAATCAATAATCAAACGAACTTCATCCCCAATCCTTAGCTTTCCCATTAAAGCTTCCTGTGATAGTAAAAGACCAATTAAATATATTTGGACGGCAGGGTAAAAAAAATGAAAGAATTAGTTGTAGAAGGTGCACGGGGGAAATCCAGTATTCTGGTTGGAGAATCCATCGATAATCTTGATCAATATATTGACCGACGGCGGACGGTGATTTTAACCGATACAACGGTGGAAAGACTTTACCGGGAAAAGTTTCCCGATTGCCCCATAATCACCATTGGAATGGGTGAGAAGATTAAAACACTGGAAACGGTGTCATCGATTTTCAATCGTCTGGTGGCACTGGAAGTTGACCGGTCCAGTTTCATTCTGGGCATAGGTGGGGGCATTGTTTGCGATATCGCCGGATTTGTAGCTTCTACCTATATGCGAGGAACGCAGTTTGGATTCGTCTCCACAACCTTGCTCTCCCAGGTTGACGCCAGCGTTGGCGGAAAGAACGGTGTGAATTTTGATGGATACAAAAATATGGTGGGGGTGTTCAATCAGCCGGATTTTGTCATTTGCGATCTCTCCATGCTGAAAACGTTGCCGGAAAGGGAGATCTTGTGTGGGTTTGCAGAGATTATCAAACATGGGGCAATCGACGATGACGGTATGCTCGGTTTCATTGAAAACAACCGGGACATTGCCCTGGCCCTGGACGAGAAAGCCATTGAATGGCTGGTATATCGATCGGTAGAAATCAAGTCGGGGGTGGTTTCCCGTGACGAGCGTGAGAAGGGTGAGAGACGAAAGCTGAATTTCGGACACACCTTCGGCCATGCCATTGAAAAGATTACCGGAATCCCCCACGGAGAAGCTGTGGGTATAGGGATGGTACTTGCGGCTAAACTGTCCGTCGAAAAATGTCTGTTGCCCATGGAGGATGCCAACCGTCTTGAGTCGATCATCCGGCACTACGGGCTTCCGGTAACACCTCCCATTGATGTCCCGTCCATGCTCGTTGCAATTAGAAAAGACAAAAAACGGGAAGGAGAACGGATCCATTTTGTTTTTCTGGAATCGTTGGGTCGAGCTTGTGTAGAGGAAATTGCTTTTGATGATCTACTCCATCGCGCCAACACCTTGTAAATAAATTATATTACGTTTTATTTTTGCTTATGCGCTTTCTTTTCCTTGAACCTTTTTACGGCGGCTCCCACCGCGATTTTGCAGATGGATGGAAGGCTCATTCGCGCCATGATATCCACTTGGTTACGATGCCTGCCCGTTTTTGGAAATGGCGCATGCGTGGTGCCGCACTTCATTTTGTTAGAAGCATAGACGATCTGTCCGTTTATGATGGAATGATTGTCAGCGACTTGATGAGCCTGTCTGATTTAACTTCCCTTTGCCATGGCCGTCGACCGCCAACGCTGGTGTATTTTCACGAAAACCAGCTTACATATCCATTGGCACCTGGGGAGCAAATGGATATGCAGTTCGGTTTCACGGATATTACTTCTGCGCTAAGTGCAGACCGACTTTTGTTCAATTCACGGTTTCATTTTGATCGGTTTTTTACCCAACTGCCTGGTTTCATAGGGCGGATGCCGGAATTCAAACCCTTATGGGCCATTGATGCCATCAAAAAAAAGGCCAATATACTCCATCCGGGATGTGGGTTTAATCCTGCATCGGAAG
>DAOWNV010000167.1 GCA_030642405.1 Desulfosarcina sp. | reverse complement strand
CTTGCTGCTATCTTTGGATGCGCCAATAATGGCAATTGATTTTGGATTAAAAAGAGGTGTCAGGTCTGTGTTGAAATTTGTATCCAAATTTATCTCCTTATAAAAAGCACATAGGTTGCGACAAAAGGCGAGAAGACTAAACATTAAATATATTATAAAAGTAATTCGAAGGCAAGGGTGATAAGTTTCCGGTCGTGTCCATTTCTTGCTGAATAAGTCGCCATTATTCTTCTACAAGGGCGTACCGTAAGCTTGTTTTTAAATACCATCCTGATCATAATCAGAGTAAAACGGCTCGAAAAAATTATATCAAGATAACAACAGCATATGAGGTATTGGTCGACCCAGTTAAAAGAGATGAATATGTTAATGGGCAAAGAAATGCGGTAACGGATGCGCCATGGATAGTACTCAAAAATTACTGGGAAATACTTTTTCAAAAAGGTTTCCACTAATGATTCATTTCATCGGCAATCCTAACCCAATATGAGGGTTGACTTATCAAAGTAATTGATACTAGTCAGATTTGATGCTGTTTTCTCAAGGTTCAAATTTTCCGATATAAATAACATGCCTGGCGCTACCCTTACCAGACCGATGTGTGGATGTGATAAAACCGGCTTCGGACAGACGGTTGGCAAAGCCGGCCTCATAATTTTCGCCCCATACTGCAAAAATACCATTTGATTTCAGAGCGTTATGTGTATTGTTTATGGCAAGGTTTCCGTAAATGGGATCATTTTTGGCGTGGCTATGCAGGTAAGGACCGGTATACAGGTCCAATACAATGGCATCGAATTTTTCCTGTTCGTCTTCATTCGCATAGCGGCGAATAAGGTTTGCCACATCGTCAATTTTTATATGAACACGCGGGTCCTTCACAGCTCCACCCGTAAGCTCCGCCAGAGGTCCCCGGCACCATTTTACTACTGCAGGATTCAATTCAGCTACCATTACGGTTGCCGTTGGTCTCAAATTGTCCAACACTGCTTTAAGTGTGTATCCCATACCCAACCCCCCTATAAGTATACGCGGGTGGGTTCTGCCGGATAGGTATCCGCAAACCAGTTCTCCTAAAGCGATTTCTGATCGATGGGCCAGGCTGTTCATCAATATCCGGCCGTCGATGGTAATGAGGTAGTCGCCTTTGCCCCGTTGTCGAAGTTCAAGCAGGCCGTCCTGTGTGGAAACATTTTCAATGGTTTGCCAGGGCGTTGCCATTTGCAGCGAACCTTTTTCTATTGTGGTTTTATAAGTATTTTGTCCCCATTTCCAATTCCATGTGATTGAAACCAACCTTGATTGACTTCAAGAGCGTATAGTGCGGGTTTTGCGGAACAATATCTGGCTTTGGTTTGGGCGGGGACCATGTTTTCAATATTGATGATTTTTCCTGATGCGTCCACAAAGGCGATGGAAAGAGGAATCCAAGTGTTTTTCATCCAAAAGGACAGCTTTCGGGATTTTGGATAGACGAACAACATACCCTTATTTTCTCCTAGTAAAGGGCGATTGGAAAGTCCGCAGGAGCGCTCTTTGGTAGTAACGGCCAATTCGACGATCAGATTGTGGCCTTTGACGGAAATAGTTGTGGTTGGTAACTTAAGCGGGCAAGCGTAAATTACATACTTGGGGAAAAAAGGATAGATGAACAATAAAAGAAAAAGTATTTTTTCGGAACGTGACATAAAAGGGCAACTCGTGAAAGATTTAGGTGTTACTATAACCGGCTGAACGCTACCTATTGTTGTTATTGATAAAACAAAACAACCATTTTGGATGAGCACTACTTAAATTTCAGTAAGGATAACTTTAAGCTTAATGCTTATACCCATGATCAGCAATTTTGTTGATCAATGATGCCGCATATCCAGCACCGTAGCCATTATCGATATTGACAACCGTAACACCGTTGGCGCAAGAGTTGAGCATGGTCAAAAGGGCTGCTATTCCACCAAAACTAGCTCCATACCCAACACTGGTTGGAACAGCGATGACCGGCTTATCCGTTAGTCCGGCGGTCACACTAGGAAGTGCTCCATCCATACCGGCTACCACCACAAGTACACTGGCAGAATCAATCTTATCTCGGTTAGCGAGCAACCGGTGAAGACCGGCAACCCCCACATCCGTCAACCGTTCCACACGGTTTCCCATCACTTCGGCCGTTACTGCCGCTTCCTCTGCAACCGGGATGTCCGACGTTCCTGCGCACATTACCAGGATGGATGTTTGCGTCGCAGGGGTAGACGTACGGTTCATTACGACAATACGAGCTGTTTTATGATACTCCACCTTGTTACAAAGGGGTTTTAAGGCCTCATATAACGGAGGATCGGCTCTGGTAGCCATAATATTGCCACTTTTTTCAAGCAGTCGTTTGGCGATCCCGACAATCTGATCGATGGTCTTGCCGGGACTGTAGATGGTCTCCGGGTGGCCGCTACGCAGCGCCCGGTGATGATCCACCATGGCATAACCCAGGTTTTCATAAGGAAGATCCTTCAAGGAGCCCAACGCCTGAGCAACCGATTTTTCTCCCGACGCAACCTGCTGGAGAATTCCTTTTAAACCATTCACATTCAACCATGCCTTTTTATTATTGTGTAGGTTTGCTTGATTTAACGGCTTTTCCCTGGAGCTGTCAATGGTTTGTTAGGTATTCGAAGTGAAATGAAAAAAGGGCCGGCCATCTAAAAAAAAGATGTCACGACCCTTTGTTATTGTAGACGATTATACGGGCAGTGGGCTATTTACCACCCGCTCTGCCATCATCACAGGCTTCATCGGCACCTGCGCGACCAGCGTGTTCAGCGGTTCCAGCCAGCGTACAAGAGTCGTCTTCATCGTCCACTTCAGCGAGTTCACCTGATGGTTTTGCAGCAACGAACTCCGCCTCCGCCATCGCTTTAAGAGTTGCATAACGATCTACTAATTCAGCTTCCAGCTTCGTGTGCAGCCTCCGGGCCTCTTCAGGGAAGAGTTTTTGCAGTGCGGCGTAGCGGACCTCGCCGGCGATAAATTCCTGCAGGCTCCCGTCCGGCTCCTTGGAGTCGAGAACAAATGGGTTCTTTCCTTCTTCGGCAAGCAATGGGTTGTAGCGGTACAACGGCCAGTAGCCACTGTTGACGGCCAGTTTGACCTCTTCCTGGCTTTTGCCCATTCCCTTTTTAATTCCATGGTTGATGCAAGGGGAATAAGCCATGATCAACGATGGTCCGTCATAGCTTTCCGCTTCCGTAAAGGCCTTAATCAGCTGCTGCTTGTTGGCTCCCATACCCACGTTGGCTACGTAGACATACCCGTATGTCATGGCCATTCCGCCAAGGTCCTTTTTAGATGTTTTTTTGCCGGAAGCGGCAAATTTGGCAATGGAGCCGGTAGGTGTCGCTTTGGAACTCTGACCACCTGTGTTCGAGTATACTTCGGTATCGTAGACCATCACATTGATGTCTTCACCAGATGCCAGAACATGGTCGATACCGCCGAAAGAGATGTCATAGGCAGATCCATCACCCAGGAAAATCCAGTATGAACGTTTTGTAAAAAAGGAAGAGAGACTATCGATTTTATCCATCAGCACACTGCCGGTATAAGCAAAGAGCATCTCCCTTATTTGGTCTCCAAACGTTTTAGATTCTATAGCATTCTTTCTGTTGTCCAACCATCCTTTCATGGCTGTTTTAAGATCCTCATCGATGTCCGTACCCAGGGCTTCGGTAATAAGGTCAGCTAATACCTGGCGCTGTTGAATTTGGCCCAGCAGCATACCGTAGGTGAACTCGGCAGGGTCTTCGAACAGGCTGTTGCCCCATGTGGGACCGCATCCTTCCGCGTTTACACAATAAGGAATGGCCGGTGCGCTACCACCCCAGATAGAGGTGCAACCCGTTGCATTACCAATAACCATACGCTCTCCGAATAGCTGTGTGAGCAGTTTGGCATAGGGTGTCTCTCCGCATCCGGCACAGGCACCGGAGAACTCCAACAGGGGTTGATAAAATTGGCTTCCTTTGACGGAATTTCGTTTTACCAAGCCATCACGTACAGGCAGACTGGAAAAATAACGCTGATTCGGTACCTGTTTTTCCATTTGCGAGCCCAGAGGCTTCATGACCAGAGCAGGTTTCTTGGCCGGACAGATATCAGCGCAGTTACCGCAGCCCAAGCAGTCTTCGGTGAAAACCTGTATGCGGAATTTGTACTCTTTGAGTTCTTTACCCAGGGCTTTTTTTGCTTTAAATCCCTCAGGTGCGGTTTCCATTTCTTCGTCTGAGATGAGGGCTGGTCGAATGGCTGCATGGGGGCAGACCATGGCACATTGGTTACATTGAATACAGTTCTCCATGATCCATTCGGGTACGTTGATGGCAACACCGCGTTTTTCATACTGCGAGGTGGCAACCGGAAAAATTCCGTCCGGTGAAAAAGCGCTTACCGGGAGTTTGTCGCCTTGAACGGCTATCATAGGTCTCATTACATCGGTGACCCATGCGGGTTCATCCGTGGCTGCGGCAGTAACCATACCGCTATTTGCCCAGCTTTCAGGGTAACCAACCGCAACGAGATGATCCAGGCTTTTGTCCACGGCTTCATGGTTCATGTTTACGATCTTGTCACCTTTAATACCGAACATCTTTTGGATCTGGTCTTTCAGATAAGCGACTGCATCGTCCACTGGAATAACGTTGGCTGCTTTGAAGAAGGCGGTTTGCATGATCATGTTGATACGCCCGCCAAGACCGACTTCACCGGCAATTTTTACTGCATCGATATTATAAAACTTGAGCTTTTTTCGGGCGATGGTTCTGCGCATTTCCGCCGGCAGATACTCTTCCATTTCTTCAACGCTCCAGGGGCTGTTGAGCATGAAGGTGCCGCCATCCTTGATCCCTTCCAGCACGTCGTAAATATGAACATAAGTCGGATTGTGGCAGGCAATGTAATCGGCGCTGTCGATCAAATAGGTAGATTTGATTGGTGTTTTTCCGAAGCGTAGATGGGAAATAGTGACTCCTCCTGATTTTTTGGAGTCATATGCAAAGTACGCTTGGGCAAACATGTCGGTGTTGTCACCGATGATTTTGATGGCGCTTTTGTTGGCGCCCACGGTACCATCGGCTCCCAGACCCCAGAACTTGCATTGAACTGTTCCTTCGGGAGATACGTCAAATCCCGTTTCCACGTCCAGGCTTGTGTGAGTTACATCGTCGGTGATTCCAACGGTGAAATGGTTTTTGGGTGCCATACCAATCATATTGTCGAATACCGCTTTGACCATGGAAGGGTTGAATTCTTTGGAACCCAGTCCGTACCTTCCGTTGACGATGGTCGGCATGTCTCCCTGTTCCATGAAGGCGGTGCACACATCCTGATAGAGCGGTTCACCCAGAGAACCGGGCTCTTTCGTCCGGTCGAGAACTGTAATTCGGGCTGCTGTGGCTGGGATGACTGAAAGGAGGTGCTTGGCGGAAAAGGGGCGGTACAGACGTACTTTTACGAGACCAACTGCCTCGCCTCTTGCATTGAGGTAATCTACAACTTCTTCGATGGTTTCACAAGATGATCCCATGGAGATGATAATCCGGTCTGCATTGGGATCTCCGACATAGTCGAACAGGTTGTACTTCCGTCCGGTCAGTTCGGATACTTTTTTCATATAGTCGGAAACTATGTCCGGCACTTCGCTGTAAAAAGCGTTGACGGCTTCCCGGCCCTGGAAATAGATATCCGGGTTTTGAGCTGTGCCGCGCAATTCAGGCGTTTCAGGGTTCACGGCGCGGGCGCGGAAATTTTCCAGCGCTTCCATGTTGATCAGTTTGGCCATGTCTTCATAGTCAATCAGCTCGATTTTCTGGATTTCATGAGATGTCCGGAAACCGTCGAAAAAGTGGGCAAAGGGGATGCTGGATTCAATGGCCGCCAGGTGGGCGACCAGACCCAGGTCCATGGTTTCCTGAACCGAGGCGGAACCCAATAGAGCAAAACCGGTCTGGCGAACGGCCATCACATCCTGATGGTCTCCAAAAATGGAGAGGGCATGCGCAGCGATAGCTCGGGCGGTAACATGCAGAACACCGGGCAAAAGCTCGCCGGACATTTTGTACATATTAGGGATCATCAACAATAGACCCTGAGAGGCGGTATAAGAGGATGTCAACGCACCGGCTGCCAGAGAACCGTGGACAGCAGCAGCAGCTCCGGCTTCACTTTGAAGTTGGCGAACCAGCAGCGGTTGGCCAAAGACGTTTTTGCGACCGTTTGCCGCCCACTCGTCGCAGATTTCACCGACAGGGGACGATGGGGTGATGGGATAGATGGCGGCCACCTCGCTCATGGCATAGGCCACGTGAGCGGCTGCGGTATTCCCGTCGATGGTTTTCATTTTCTTTGCCATAACTGCTCCTTGTAACGGGGGTTAATATATATATCAGCATTTAATAAATTCAAAATCAAAAGGAG
>DAOWNV010000293.1 GCA_030642405.1 Desulfosarcina sp. | reverse complement strand
TCGGATGGACCATTCCTATGAATTACCAGCCGGTTCACGACTGCCTGAAAACATTGAAGGTGGGCCCCTATGCAGACATGAACAAGATCGCCTTTACCGATGTCCTTCGCATTTATGGCCACTGGATATTTTTTATCTTAGCGGCCTTTTTCATGCTGACGGCTTTTACCGGTGTCATACTAAGACTGAACAAGAAGATCAAATCTTCTCACATCAAACTAAAAAGTGAAATTAACCTTCAAAAACTGAAAGACCATGAACTGCAGCAAGCCAAAGAGATCGCCGAGACTGCGACCCTTGCCAAAAGTGAGTTCCTTGCCAATATGAGCCATGAAATCCGCACTCCCATGAATGGGGTTCTTACCGCTACAGACCTCGCCCTCGATGAAGAGGATCCATCAAAGATAGAGCATTATCTCAAAATCATCCAAAGTTCCGCCTACTCACTGTTGGGAATCATCAACGACATTCTGGATTTCTCCAAAATCGAAGCCGGCAAATTCGAGTTAAAAGAAAGAAATTTTCGACTGAACGAAGTCTTTGACCAGGTTATGGAAACTTTCTTCAACAAGGCCACCGGCAAAGGGATCGAACTTCTGGTGGACATGGCCCCGGATACACCTAAGATTCTGTTGGGCGACCCTTTACGCCTGCAGCAGATACTGACCAATCTCATAAGTAACGCAATTAAATTCACTGATTCCGGCGGGGTGATCCTGATCAATGTACATCTACGAAAAGAGGAAAAGGCAGATTTAGCCGATGGAGAGGTGGTGCTGGTCTTTTCCGTCAAAGATACTGGATGTGGTATCGCACCGGAATATATCGACCTGCTCTTCGAACCCTTCAGCCAGGCAGACACCTCCTCAACACGGAGATACGAGGGAACAGGTCTGGGTTTGAGCATCTGTAAACAGTTGGTTATGCTCATGGGCGGAGAGATCGATGTAAAAACAGACTTGGGCACCGGCAGTACCTTTTTCTTTTTTGTCCATATGCGGCAGCCTACGGACAAACCGGTATCCGACGGAATTAGGATACCACCCGATATTCAAGGGATGAATGTTCTTGTGGTGGACGACATGGCAGATAGCCGGACCGTCATGCGTAATATGCTCGAATCAATGAATTTCAGGGTTCAAACGGCCCGTTCGGGCCATGAAGCATTGAAACGTTTAAAAGACAATGTCATGAGAAGTAACCCCATCGAATTAATCATGATGGATTGGAAAATGCCCGAAATGGACGGGATTGAGACATCGAAAAAAATCAGGAAAGAGCTGAAACTGACGATGCCCATCATCATGATGACCGCCTTTGGCAAGGAAGAGCAACGCATTAGAGCGGAAAAAGCTGGAATCAACGGTTTTCTGGTTAAACCCATTTACTCATCCACCCTGTTTGACGCCATCATGGACGGCTTGGGAAAAGAAGGAGTAAAAGGGGCCGACAAAACCAAGCAATTTATGACAAAAGCATCCCTATATCGGAAACCGCTTAGAGGGAGCCGGGTATTGGTTGCCGAAGACAACTTCACCAATCAGCAAGTCGCTCAGGCTATTTTAGAGAAGGCTGGTATCACCGTGACTATTGTTAACAATGGGGAAGAGGCTGTTGAGGCTGTCAGAGGAGAAAATTTCGACGCAATACTGATGGATATCCAAATGCCAAAAATGAACGGCTACGAAGCGACGCAGCGGATTCGCAAGCAACCACAAGGCATGTCGATTCCCATCGTTGCCATGACTGCACATGCAATGAAAGGAGACGAGGAAAAATGCCTGGAGGCCGGAATGGACGGTTACATCTCCAAGCCCGTCAATCAGGACCGCTTATTTCTTATTTTGTGGCGATTATTGCGATCCCGCAAGGATTTACCCGAACTGACCGTATCGAAAAACCGGGTCGGTTTTTCCAACTTGATTCCCAAAGATAAGGAAATCGAAGATGTCCGGCCATTTGAAAAACGTTTTGAATTGGCCGGCCCCCTACCGAAAAAATTGCCGGGACTTGATATCAACAAAGCATTGGGAGCACTTAAAATCGACGACGCCATGTATGTGCGCATCGTTACGGGCTTTCATTCTGACAATCGGAACACAAAAAAAATGCTTGAGCAAGCGTTAGCCCATAACGATTGGAAACGCTTGCTTCAACTGGCCCATGGGCTTAAGGGCAGCGCAGCAAATATTGGCGCCACGGAGCTGCACAGGTCTGCCAAAACCCTTGAAAAAGCCTTACGGGAAAAGGCATTGTCGGTCGTAGAACAACCCGACGGAAAAAGGCTGATTGACCAGGTGACGTCTACTTTGGATCGTGTTCTTCAATCCATACAGCATCTGACCAAGAGGAATGCCCTTCCTTCAATCGTTTTGCCATTAAAACAAAAGGGGCCTCCCATCGGAAAAATAGTTGATCGATTAAAACAAGTCCTTAGCCGGGCCGATCCGGAACAGATCATGGCAATCCTTCCGGCATTCAAGCAACAGGCAGGCCAATCAGGATTCATTGCACCTTCCGATCTTAAAACACTTGAAGATCAAATTGCCGTTTATGATTATGACCTGGCACAGGAAACGCTTGATAAAATCACATCAACCATTCAGGAAGACTCATGAGTGAATATCGCCCGCTGATTCAAATTGTAGACGACAATTCCACCAACCTCGACCTTCTGGTCCACACCTTAAAGAAACAATACCGTTTGGGTGTTTCTAAAAATGGCCCCACTGCATTGACGTACGCAGGCAAACATAAACCAGACCTGATTCTTTTGGATATCATGATGCCTGAAATGGATGGCTACGAAGTTTGCCGGCGTCTTAAAGCAAACGGGGAAACCGCACCGATCCCGATCATTTTCATTACGGCTATGGACGACACTCAGAGCAAAACCAAGGGACTTGAATCGGGCGCGGTAGATTATATCACCAAACCTTTTAACGCAATGGAAGTCAAAGCAAGAATTCGATCACACCTTTCCATTGCAACAATGAGAAAACAGTTGAAATCCCAAAATGAGTTGTTGGAGCAAAAAGTCAAGAATCAAACCGCAGAAATCAGAGAAATGCTTGATGCCTGTATTCGAAGCATGACACGAATGGTTGAAATTCGAGATCCCTATACCGCCGGCCACCAACAACGAGTAGCAAAGCTATCTTGTGCCATTGCAAAAAAAATGGGGCTGCCCTCATCAACCATCGAAGGTCTCCGAATCGCAGGTCTATTGCACGATGTGGGAAAAATAAGAATCCCTGTTGCCATTCTAAGCCGATCAGGCACCTTGTTGGAAGCAGAGTATGAAATGCTTAAAATCCATCCTCAGGTCAGTTTTGATCTATTGAAAAACATTCCCTTTCCATTGCCTGTTGCCCAGATAGCTTACCAGCACCATGAACGCTTGGATGGGTCGGGTTACCCCCAAGGTCTTTATGAAAAAGAAATTCTTCTGGAAGCAAAAATCCTATCGGTTGCCGACGTCACAGAAGCCAACAGCTCTTTTCGTCCCTATCGTCCTGCCCAAGGAATTGAAGTCGCCCTGGAGAGACTGGAGGAACAAAAAGGGAAACGATATGACGACGCAGCGGTTTCAGCTTGCATGGAACTGT
>DAOWNV010000285.1 GCA_030642405.1 Desulfosarcina sp. | reverse complement strand
CGGAGAAACGGGACCATCCCGAAATTGTTTATGGAAAGCGGCAGATTCATGACCGGCCCCCACGGTGCTCTCGTTGCAAAAGCGATCAATCGAAAAGAGATTTACCGCACCTATGTTGGGCTGGACGCCTGTATGTCTGCATTGATGCGTCCGGGAATCTACAATGCCTATCACCACATCACTGTTCCCGGAAAGTCGTTGGATGATCATCAGGTCGTGGATGTCGTTGGATCTCTTTGTGAAAACAATGACAAGTTTGCCATCCAGCGCCCCCTTCCCTTCATCGTGGAAGGCGACATCGTTGTCATCCATGACACCGGGGCTCACGGGCACTCCATGGGCTTCAATTATAACGGTAAACTGCGCCCCAAAGAGCTGTTGCTAAAACAAAACGGATCGATTGAATTGATTCGCAGGGAAGAAAGACTGGACGACTATTTTGCTACGCTTTCGTTTACCCCGGACACCCTTTCCAACCCAATCAAAGAAAAAAACCGTCAACCGGCCAATTGACCGTTGGAACTTGGATTACCTAAAGTCTTACGCCTCAACAGCCGATAACGTTTTCAAGCTCTCTTTTTCTTAAAACCACCTTTTCGTAATGCGCTTACCGTTCATCATAACAAAGCATTCGATGCACTTTTTACCTGATTAGGTAAAACATAGTTGACTATTTTTATCAGTGCTGGTTTATAGGGGCATAAGTTCAAATAAGGAGAAAATATGGATGATTTTTTGCACAATCTGAGAAGTGGAAAACTGAAACATCAAGACCGCGGGAGAAGGGATTATTCGGACTACAAAGGTCCCCAAAGACGCGGTGGAAATGAGCGCCGTCACCCGGATTATTACACCAAGGTAACTAATGAGAACTTTGCTCTAGTCAAGGATAGCATCAGCCAATTGACCGCAGCTCAAAAACGCATTGGTGAGGAATTATCGGCCGTGGAAAAAACAGGCACTCGCATTGCCGATGCCCTTGAAAAGATTGTCGACATCATGAACGACAAATTGGGTCATGAAGAGATTCAGATCCCAGGTACCGATCCGGACGATGCTCTTTCAACATCAACTGCGATTACAACCGCCGTCAAAGAAACACGCCCGACCAAAACGAAACTCAGCAATGAAGACAAGCCGAGGATGCTTAATGTCATTGCTTCCATGCGAAAGGAGAAGAAAAGCTGGGATAAAATCGCCGACCACATGGGCGATCTGAACATCCCCACCGTATCGGGCAAGGGTAAATGGCGTGGTCAGGCCATTAAGAAATTCTATGACGCCAATTCATAATCCGATTTATAACGATCTATACCAGTGCAGGGTATCCTTGATGCCTTGGCGAAGCTCCACTTGAGGCTGGAACCCGAGGTGCTTTCCAATCTTACTGATATCGGAAACGGATTCACGGATATCTCCGGACCGGGGAGGCCCAAAAACCGGATCCATCGACACACCTGAGCTTTTACCGATCAAATCCCACAGGTCACGAATTCGGATAAATTTTCCGGTCCCTACGTTAAATACCTTCCCGGATGCCGCAGACTCGGTGGCAGCAAGAAAATTGGCACGGGTCACATCTTTGACATAAATAAAATCCCTGGTTTGTCCCCCGTCTCCGTAAATTGTCGGAACTCGTTCGGTTGTGGCCATATCCATAAAAATGGATATGACACCGGAATAGGGAGAGGTAGGATCCTGCCTTGGCCCATAGACATTAAAATACCGAAGGCAAACGGTTTCCAGACCATACAGTTTTTTGAAGACCGACGCATAATACTCCCCGGTCAGCTTTTGAACAGCATAGGGACTAAGTGGCTTCGGGACCATCTCCTCAGACTTGGGGAGGCATGGATCATCTCCGTAGACAGCGCTGGAGCTAGCCATGACCACCCGGCGGACACCGTTTCGCCGGGCTGCATCCAACACCTGTACCGTACCAAGATCGTTGACGTCGCATGCATGTGGAGGATCCTGGATCGATATGGCCACGGAAACCACCGCCGCCTGATGAAAAACAACATCACATCCTTTGACAACTCGATTGATCAGTTCGGCGTCCCGGATATCGCCTTCAACAAATTGGATTCGATCGTTTAAATGATCTATATTACTTCGATGGCCGGTAGATAAGTTGTCCACTACCGTTACCATGCTACCGTTTTCCAACAATTCATCTACCAAATGAGAACCAATAAATCCTGCGCCACCGGTAACCAAGGCATGATTGATTTTTTTCACGTCACGAACACCTTTCCTTGAAGGATCTTAAAAAATATTCTTGTCATAAACTACCCCATGGGATAATAGAAATCAACTAATCCATACACTGTAATCGATTGATGAAACCACAACAAACAATCGTCTGTCGTAAATGTAAATTCTACTACATTACCTGGGATACACGCCAACCCCACGGTTGTCGTGTAATGAATTTTAAAAGCCGGCACCCCCCCAGTCTCGTTGTAAAAAAAAGCTCGGGCCGGGATTGCATGCGCTACACTCCCAAAAAAGACCGTTGACCGGTCACACCACACTCAACCAAAAAGAGAAAGTAAAAGCCGAAATCATTGTTGATGCTGAAATGGCCGCAACTGCAAAATCCGCATCTGCACCCATCTCTTTTGCCATCACATAGGAAATGGTCGCAGTGGGAGAGGCGAGCAGGATCATCGCAGGCAACATATCCTTCGACTGTTGGCCAAACAATCGAAATAGTACCATACCCAATGCGGGGAGGAGAATCAGCTTCAGCATACTGGAACCCATCACTGCCGGTAATCGTTTTTTTATTTGTTTCAAAGAGATGGATCCACCGATAATCAGCAGTGCCATAGGCAAGGCCAAACCGCTCAATATTTTAAGACTCCGATCCACAACAGGTGGGATAGTAATACCAGCTGAAGAAAAACAAATCCCGGCAATGGCCGACACAATCACCGGATTGGCTGCAATTTTACCAATCACAGCACTCACCTTCCCCCCTTTAGAATCACTCTTTCGATAAGTCTGAAGCACGGTAACTGCCAAAAAATTTTGAAGAATCATTATAAATGCAGCTAGAATACTAGCCCTGGCCAATCCGTCGACCCCAAGATGATAAAATGCCACAGCCAGCCCAATGTATCCTAAATTTCCGTGAAAGGAGCATTGAATAAAGGCTCCTCTTATGGATAAAGCCATTGGCCAGATGCGACTAAGGAACAGACAAAATGCGAAAAACAGCAATAGCGTAGTAAGAACCAACCAGATCACCGCTGAATTTGCCTGGAGTGTCAAAGATGCGTTGGCAATAGATCTGAAGATCATGGCAGGAATCGCAAGGTAGAAAACCAGCCGATTGGCTGGGCCTAAAAAGCCCGAAGGAAGGAAACCGTTGACCCGGGCAATGACGCCCAGAATCACAATGCTGAAGATAGGCACGATCGTGGTAAGGATAGGGTCCATAAACTAATTACCAGTCCTTAGTTCAACTTTTACTGGGATGCAACAAGACTTTGCACAAAACAATTGTACTTTGCCCCATAAGCCATAATAATTATATACGATCCCTTACCAGCCTTGACGACCAAACTTTTTTGCCTTAGATTTGAATAAGTGCATCTGCTATGCGTTCTTATACTATTGAGGGACAATCCATGTCATCTACAACAATTCAACTCAAGCTGTTTGCCTCTTTAACTGTCTTCTCCCCGGAAAACAATGATCAGTTACCCATTTTACCAGGCACCAGTGTTAAAAGAATCTTGGAACAAAT
>DAOWNV010000056.1 GCA_030642405.1 Desulfosarcina sp. | reverse complement strand
TGAAATTTTTTCAATTTGTTCTCAAACGCCGGCTGATTTTTTTGCTGTTGGTGATCGCCCTGCCTATTGTGGCTGGAACCTTTTCCTATCAAACCCTTCCCAAGGAGGGCCAACCAGAGATCTCGGCGCCTATAGCCATTGTTATGACCTTTTTTCCCGGTGCTTCCCCCAGCGAAGTGGAAAGCCTTGTCACAAACCCCATCGAAGAAGAACTCGGTGACCTCAAAGACGTCGAAGAGTTGCGCTCTACTTCGTCCGAAGGCGTTTCGATCGTCGTTATCGATTTTCAGGCGGAGGCGAATCTGGAGCTATCCCTGCAACAAGTTCGTGAAAAGGTCACCGATGCAAAAAAAGAACTTCCGGATCAGGCGGAAGATCCGGAAGTAACAGAGGTCAGTTTGTCGGACATTCCCATCATGATTGCGTCGGTGGTGGGCGACATCGATCCGGTTCGATTGCGAAGGCTCACTGAAAAAATCGCTGATGAAATCGAGCTGATGCCTGAGATCCTGGCTGCCGAAGTGGCCGGTGGTTTGGTCCGTGAAATCCAGATCTATTTGGATCCTAAACGGCTCAATCAGTATGGCCTTACCATTTTGGACGTATTCAATGCCGTCAAACAATCGGATATCAACATTCCCGGCGGACAGATCAACATTCAGGGCCGCCGGTTGCTGCTTCGCACGCTGACGGAAATTAAAAATGTGGCCGACTACGCCAAAGTGCCTGTGATCAGCCATGGTGACCGGGTGGTCTTTCTGGAAGATGTGGCTTGGATCATAGACGGGCATTCCGAAGAGATCACCTCCTCACGGGTCAATGGTGTTTCCGCGGCCTCCATTGCCATTAAAAAGCGAAACGGCGCCAATGTCCTGGAGACCACCTATATGGTGCGGGACAAACTCAAGGAACTGGAAAAGAACTTTCCGGCTGGAGTAACCACCACAATTACAGCGGAAAAAGCCAAGTTCATCAAACAGAGCTTCGACCAGATGAACAATTCCGCCATTGTCGGACTTCTTGTCGTAGTCGTCGTGCTTTATTTTGCCATGGGACTGAGAAACTCCATCATTACTTCTCTATCCATTCCTCTCTCTCTTTTGCTGACTTTTATTTTATTGAAAATTTTCGGAATTTCCAACAACGACATGGTCAGATTTTCGCTGGTGCTATGCATCGGTATGATAGTGGACAACGCCATCATCGTGGTTGAAAATGTCTACCACCACTATCAGTTGGGAAAAGATCGGGTCTCCGCCGTTGTGGACGGCACCGCAGAAATCGCCATGCCGGTGATTTCCGCCACCCTTACCACCATGGCAGCTTTCATGCCCATGCTGCTGATGACTGGTGTGACGGGCGAATACATGGCTTTTATGCCTAAAACCGTGACACTGGCCCTGGCTGCATCGCTTGTGGTCGCATTGATCGCCAATCCGTTGCTTTTGAGTATGTTTATGAAACGTACTGTTAAAAACGGACGGATCGTAAAGCCGGAAGAAGACCTGAAGCAGTTGAAACGGATCTATGTTCGGGGAATTTCCTGGGCCTTGAATCACCGGGGTTGGTTGGTTTGCCTGGTTATTTTGAGTTTGGTCGGAGCACTGAGTATGCCGGCCTTGAAATTGATCAAGATCGAAATGTTTCCCGATGTCGATTTTGACTACATTTATATTACTGTAGAGACGCCTCGTGGTACGGAAGTGGATATTACCAACGCTGTTGCTCTGCAGGTAGAAAAACTGGTTGAAGAGAACGTTCCCGAGGCCGTTCAGACCGTTTCCACCATTGGCTACCGCAGTCAAAGTGCCTATGAATTCTCTTTTGGTACGGGGGCCATCAGCCATTTTGCCGAAATCACCGTGGAACTTAAAGACGGAAAGGAGTTCGCCCGGGTATCCCATCGTCAGATCCAGGACCGGCTGCGACCCTATCTTGACCAGATCCCCGGCGCCGTTATCCGATTTCGTGCCATCCAATGGGGGCCGCCCACTCCAGCGCCGGTGTTGATTAAAATTGTCGGTCCGGACCTTGGAGTCCTTCAGGGAATAACCAGTCAGGTTCGAAATATTATGGAGAACGTCCCCGGAACGGTGGATATTCGGGATGATTTCGCAGATGCGGCGCCGGAACTGAGAGTTGAAATTGACCGTGCCAAGGCTGCTGCTATGGGAATCTCCCTGGAATCACTGGCGTACACCCTGCGTGGGGCCACAGCTGGTCTCGATCTCCCTGATTTTCGCGATGAGCTGGATGTGTCTAAAAAGTACGACCTTAAGGTTCGTTTTTCTCCCGAATCAAGGACTCGCCCCTCCATGCTGGACGATGTCAAACTTCGCTCCGCCACAGGTGAACTGGTGTCCTTGTCCACCATCGCTCGATTCACTCAGGACAATGGCCTGAACAGTATCCGGCACTCCGACCGACGCCGGATCGTCAGGGTCTCGGCCAACAATCGGGGGCGTTCGGCTGTCGAGATCACGCAGGAGCTGATTGAAAGGTTAAACGGGTTGGAACTACCCGAAGGATATAAGTTCGATTACTCAGGAGAATATGAAGAGACCGCCGAATCATTCGAGAGCCTGGCCCTGGCCTATATTCTTGCCGCCATTTTGATCTTTACTTTGCTGGTATACCAGTTCGATTCTTTAGCCCAACCATTTGGCATTCTTACATCGCTCCCTTTGTCCATTGTCGGTGCCATGGTTGGGCTTTATGTGACGGGAAATGATTTTTCGATCATGAGTTTTATCGGGGTAGTAGGCCTTTCGGGGATCGTGGTCAATGACAGTATCGTTTTGGTGGATTGCATCAACCGAACGCGAAAATCGGGTCTGAGCATGTTCGATGCCATTGTTGCCGGTGGACAACAGCGCCTGCGCCCCATCATTTCTACAACCCTATCCACCGTGGGCGGTATCCTGACATTGACCATTACCGATGAACTGTGGGAAGGGCTCGGTGTAGTGATCATTTTCGGCATCTGTTTTGCGACCGTGTTGACCCTGGTTGTGGTACCGGTGATGTATTCGATTTTCGAGGGTATGCGCTACTCCATTGTTTCAGCGTTTCGTGGTCCCCGATGGACAAAAGCTCCTGTCGGGGTCAGCTATTTTTATTCGAGACGCCGTTATGCGCGCCTGGCACTCTTCCTTTTCCTTTGTGTTCAACTGGTTGTTTTGGTGGTAGGGTTGGGGGCGACCGTTCCGACCCTGGCTGCGACTATGACGCAAACGTCGTTCCAGGCACCCAGTATCCTCAAGTTGGGAATCGAAATTGCCGTATTCGGTATGGAGATGCTTCTCAAAACAATTCTTTTAATGGGGGTGCTTCTGCTTCCCACCTGGGTGGGACTGATCTATTTGATGAGCAAACGAAGCCGTGAAGGTTATTTCGTGGACGTCACGCCCGCAGGGGTTGAAATTGGAAGTCCGGTGGATCGTTTTTTCATTCCAAAAGAAACAATAACCAAAATTCAGGCAGGCCGGTTTTTTCCTGTTATCTCCATTTACAGCGGAAAGCGTAGAGTCGTTGTTCGAAAATTGATTCGGGCAACAAAAAATCCGGAAAAACCTCCTTTATCGAAATGGCTGGGGGAGAAAGCGCCCACCCGTGCCGAAGTGAGAGGGGGAATGATTGATTTGAGGGAGTCGTTGAAAACGCTTGTTGACAAAAAATAAAGCCTTGCAAAGACTTCCATTTTGTGGGACATTTTTATTACCAGCCGTTCTTATTCCAGTATAAGTGCTGTAGCGACTACGACCCGCAAGTATAATCGTTCATCGCGCCTCTTTTCATCGTTGTATGGCGATATTTGATTGTTGAACAGAAACTGCAATGCCGACATTTGCGATTGAGGTTCTTTCCTCCAGGTAAATACTACCGTTTTTCCTGATATAGACGGCCGGTACTTTCTTCTTACTCTTTTACCCAAAGGAGGCCGCTATGCAAAAACCCATCATCAATTATGAGAGTCTGATCAGGATCACCAGTTCCATCTCAACTCTACGTGATCCCGAAGAAATTGTTCTGATTTCTGTGGAGGGGATCACTCACGCATTGGATGTGAAAGGCTGCGCCCTGTTTCTGTTCGATAAAAAAAGCAATGAGCTTTCTTTTGCCGGCAGTTTCGGTCTTAGTAATGAATATATAGATAAAGGGCCGGTCAGCGCACTAGAATCAATTGCAGCCGCATTAGAAGACGGGAAGCCGGTGGCCATTTATGATGTGAATGATGACCCTCGTCTCCAATATCCCGAAGCTGCGATTAAAGAAGGCATTGCATCGATTCTTGCGGTGCCGATTATTTTCGGAGATCGTCTGATCGGGAGTCTTCGTGTTTACACTGCCGAACCATGGGAATTTGGTCTAAACGATGTTAATTTCGTTCAGGCTGTAGCCCAGATCGTGGGCATGGCCATGGAATTGTGCAGGATCAACAAGGGATATAAAGAGAGCATCGATATTTTAAAAACCATGCGTGACCCCAGAACCGTCAAGTTCAGTAAACGAACACCGTTCGAAGGCGTTCCGAAAAGTTTTTCCGATGACGAACTGGCTCGTAAAAAGGCCTGATTACCAACGGTGTAGGTGGGGATAGGTTCCCCCCTACACCGAAATATAGGGTGCCCGCAGATTTGTTTGGCCGCCATCCGCAGTAATATTGTTCAATTCCTGTATGAAGTTCATTTTTAATACTTGACATTAATCAATAATATTCTCTATTTTTACGTTAAAGATTTCATTTAACAAGCGGAAAAAGGAGGCTACATGACCAACCCCTACGAAGAGGCATTTGAACAGTCGATGAACGACCCGGACGGATTTTGGGGCAAGGCGGCGGAAGACTGCCATTGGTACAAACGCTGGGACAAGGTTCTGGATGACAGCAACAAGCCTTTTTATCGCTGGTTCACCGGTGGCGAAATTAATACCTGCTACAATGCATTGGACTATCACATCGAGCAGGGGCGTGGAGAACAACTGGCGTTGATCTATGACAGCCCGGTAACCGACACCATTAATAAATACACCTATACCGAGCTTCGGGATGAAGTTGCAAAATTTGCCGGTGTACTCAAGGCGCAGGGTGTGGAAAAGGGCGACCGCGTGCTGATCTACATGCCCATGATCGCCGAAGCGGCAATTGCCATGCTGGCCTGCGCACGCATCGGAGCTGTTCACTCCGTCGTTTTTGGTGGCTTTGCAGCGAAAGAACTGGCTACCCGTATTAATGATGCCAAGCCAAAAGTGATTGTATCAGCCTCCTGCGGCATCGAAGTGGCCAAGGTGATCGCTTACAAACCTCTTTTGGATACTGCGATCGATTTAAGCGACGCCAAACCAGGTAAATGCGTAGTTTTACAGCGCCCCATGGAAGAGGCGGCCATGATCGCCGGGCGGGATGTGGACTGGGTTGAAGCCATGGCGTCGGCAACTCCTGCGGATTGTGTCCCTGTGGCAGCCACGGATCCGCTATATATTCTTTACACATCGGGAACTACGGGCGAACCCAAGGGTGTTGTTAGGGACAACGGGGGTCATGTGGTGGCCTTGAAATGGACGATGAAAAATATATACAATGTTGACCCCGGAGATGTGTATTGGGCTGCCTCGGATGTCGGTTGGGTGGTGGGCCACAGCTATATTGTCTATGGCCCCCTTTTCAATGGCTGTACTACTATTCTCTTTGAGGGGAAGCCCGTGGGAACGCCGGATGCCGGTGTATTCTGGCGGGTGATTGCCGAACATAAAGTCAATGTCATGTTTACTGCTCCAACGGCTTTTCGTGCCATAAAGCGCGAAGATCCCAATGCCGATCTGATGAAACAATACGATCTGTCCAATTTCAAAGCCCTGTTCCTGGCCGGTGAGCGGACGGATCCCAATACCCTGCACTGGGCTGAAGACTCTTTGAAAGTACCGGTCGTAGACCATTGGTGGCAGACAGAGACAGGTTGGGCCATTGCCGCAAACTGCCTGGGGCTCCACGTATTTCCGGTCAAGGAGGGATCCCCCACCAAACCAGCCCCGGGATGGAATCTGCAGGTGGTGGACGCAAACGCTCAGCAGGTTCCTGCCGGTAAGATCGGTGCTTTGGTGGTCAAATTGCCCCTACCTCCGGGTACATTGCCCACCTTGTGGGAGAACGATGAGCGGTATCTGGAATCCTACCTGGAAGAATTCCCAGGTTATTACAAAACGGCCGATGCCGGCTTTATAGATGAGGATGGATACGCTTTCGTCATGAGCCGAACCGACGATATCATCAACGTAGCCGGCCACAGGCTCTCTACCGGTGCCATGGAAGAGGTCTTGTCCGACCATCCGGAGGTGGCCGAATGTGCGGTGCTGGGTGTGGATGACAGCCTCAAAGGCCAAGTGCCGGTAGGTTTTGTGGTACTAAAGGCCGGTGTGACCAAAGCGGAAGAGGAGATCACCAAAGAGGTGATCCAGATGGTGCGCGAGCGCATAGGACCGGTGGCCGCCTTCAAGACAGCCACGGTTGTCAAAAGACTGCCCAAGACCCGTTCGGGCAAAATTCTGCGGGGAACCATCCAGAAAATTGCAGACAACAAGGAGTACAATGTGCCGGCTACCATAGATGATCCGACTGTTCTCGTGGAGATGGAAGAGGCGCTTAAAGGTATCGGCTATGCCGGCGCCAGAAAGTCCTAACGACCTTCTGATCTAATCCATAAAAGATAACCGGAATTAGACTCTGGGGGCTCTGTTTAGGATTGCAAATTTTATTAATTACCCGATCCCAAGGTCTTCGCCCAAAAATTCTGCACCAAGTCTCGTAAGTGTTGGAACCGGAGACTGTCAACCTGTGTGGATTGTTCCCGCAAATTGAGCCGATGGGCCACGGCCCTGTAAATCAGGTAAGCGCGCCGGAGCCGGTAAGCGGTCACCTCATCCAGAATATTGGTTTCAGCCAACGACTGCAACAGGCGCACGTTGTCCGTCCACCGGATGATTTCCGGATGGTTGGCCGCATGCTGTAATACCAGATACTGCACTATAAATTCGATATCGACGATCGCGCCCCGGTCTTCTTTAATATCGAAATGGTTTTGCCTGACCGCAAGGCGGGTTTCTCGCATTTTTTCCCGCATCTCCCGAACCGAGGCCTTCAAGATATCCGGGTCACGGTGTTGGCAAAGTACCTGGCTTCGAATGTTGGAGAAGGCATCTCTTAGAACCGAATCACCTGTGATGGGCCTGGCTCTGATCAGGGCCTGGTGTTCCCAGGTCCATGCTTTTTCCAATTGATAATGCTTGAATCCGTTTATGTGGCTGACCAACAGCCCTGAAGCCCCACTGGGTCTCAGTCTCATGTCCGTCTCATAAAGGGAGCCGGCGGGTGTGTGGGTAGAAAGCATGTGAACAACACGTTGCCCCAACCTGGAAAAGAAATAGGCGTTGTCAATGGGGTTTTTACCACCGACGGTTTCACCGGGATCCGCCGCGTGTAAAAAAACGAGGTCGAGGTCCGACCCGTATCCCAATTCGAGCCCTCCAAGCTTTCCGTATCCGATAACGGCAAAACCCCTTTCACAAAGCTGTCCCTCAATGGTGCAAGACGGACGGCCATGCCTTTTCACCAGGTAATTCCAGGAAATTTCCACAACTTTGTCCAAGATGGTTTCAGCAACCCAGGATAGATGGTCGCTTACCTTCATCAACGGCAGCACGTTGGTAATATCGGAAGCCGCAACCCGCAAGGTGTTTACCTGGCGGAAAATGCACAACGTCTCTATCAGGTATTCCAGATCATCTTCTGGTACCGATGCAATCTGGTTGACGAGCGCGGTACTCAGCGCTTCGGGACCTGGGGGTGCATATAGGGTGCGTGGGTCCAAAAGTTCATCGAGTAAAACCGGATGATGGCTCAAAAACGAGGCGATCCAGGGACTTACTCCGAAAAGATGGACCAGGTGGGTTAGGGCATTGGGGTATTCGATGAGCAAGGAGAGGTAGCTGACGCGTTGTTGGATTGTCGTAAGCAGTTGAAGAACCCGGTCCAATACGGCTTCCGGGTTGTTGCATGCGCCGACAGCCTGTAAAACCTGCGGGACAAGCCGGTCCAGACGGCGTTTTCCGGTACCGCTCAAGGCGCGTGTGGATGGTTCGGACCTGAAAGAATCCAACAAGGATGCGGTGGCTTCGCCATCTTCAAACCCGGCTGCCTTCAAAATCCGCACTTGGTCGTCGACTGTTCCGCTCTTGGACCACACATCAGCGAGGTCATTTTTGTGGCTGCGGTTATCCCCTTCGGTTCGGGTCTCAGTTTCGGGTTCGAGCAATCCGTCAAAATTGGATCGAACCCGGTTTCGATGGCCATCGAGTACCTTTAGATAGTCATCCCAGGTTTTGAACCCCATGGATCGGGCCAACTGGAGGCAAGCAACTTGATCAGACGGCAAGGCATGGGTTTGCTGGTCGTTCGCCTCTTGAAGCCGATGTTCGGAGGTACGGAGAAAACGATAGGCGTCGGCAAGTTCTCTGCACACCTGTTGAGACACAATTCCCTCTTTACCCAGGATAACCAGAACCCTCTGGATTGCCGGTTCCTGAAGCAAAGGCTGTACGCCTCCCCGAATCAACTGGAACATTTGACCAAAAAATTCGATTTCCCGAATGCCGCCACGCCCCAATTTGATGTTATCACTCAGTTTTTTCCTGAGGACCTCCGCGGCGATTTTTTGTTTCATCTCCCGAAGAGATTCAAAGACACCAAAATCAAGGTAGCGCCGATAAACGAAGGGTTGAAGACGCTGAAGCAGCAGCTGTCCGGCTTCCCGATCTCCGGCGATGACCGCCGCTTTAATCAGGGCATATCGCTCCCATTCACGGCCCTGGAACTGATAGTAGTCTTCCATGTGGTCGAAGTTTATGACCAAAGGGCCACCGTCACCATAGGGGCGAAGCCGTGTGTCAACCCGGAATACGAATCCGTCAGCCGTGTTTTCGCCAATGGCCTGGATAAGGTACCGGCACAGACGGGTAAAAAATGAGTCATTGGTCAACGGCTTTTTCCCTCCCCTTGTTTCACCTCCTGCGGGGAATGTGAAAATCAGGTCTACATCTGAGGAAAAATTCAGTTCTCCGGCTCCCAGCTTTCCCATGCCGATGACTACCAGGTGTTGCCGGTTTCCATCGTCGTCTTCGGGAATTCCGTCGATCCGACACAAACGATCATAAATCAGGGTCAGCGCTCCATTTATGGTTGCCGAGGCAAGGCTGGAAATGTCCGCCATGGTACCGTCAAGGTTGTCGATTCCAGCAAGATCCCGAACGGCGATACGCACCATCTCTCGTTGCCGAAAGGTTCGAAGAGTGGTTTTCAGCAATGGCATCAGGTTGTCCAAAAGTCCATCGGGATGGGATTTTGCCACACAATGGAGCAAAGGTGTCAATCGGCGGGTCATCTCCCCGGTTTCGTATTGGTTGAAGAGATCATCACTTTCTATCAGGTCCAAGGCCATGGCAGGGTGGCGAATACATTGGGTACAAACAAACTCGCTGAAACCAAAAGCGGTGGACAGGGCCCTTGCTCCAGCAGAAGCAGGGGAAAATGGAGCGCCTATGGTGTCAGTTCCAAGACAAAACGAGTTCCATCGTTCCTTTTGACGATGATCCAAGGATGCTTCCGGAGTGTCTGTCATAGGGGAGAAAAGTCCTTTATTGTTTATTTTCATTGATAAAAATCACAATCCTTATGCATTGGCAACAGGTCATTTCCGCTAACCGGATCGTTTTGTTTGGAAGCATTTAAAATGGTTAATATTCCGACTGGTTATGGGCTATCGGAAGAAAGAACAATGATGTTGCAATATTGTAATCTTTTACAGGCTGTTGTTACATTTATGTAGATACAGGTTGGCGTAAATCATCAATAAGCCATCAAACATGCAATTCAAATTCATGTTGGAATGAGTCTCGTATTCGCGATAGATTTACATTGTCAATTGATTTGGATAGTCGGTTATTCCGCAAGCAATGGGTAATGAAGTTGAATTTCTTTTATTTTTATATTATGGTACGCTCCTTGCTAAAAATTGCCTATCAAGTTTTCTCTGAGCCCGGCATTGAAACATCAGTGCCGGTCTTTTTTGCCTTAGGCGACCACAGGAGTGTTACAACTATGTGCCGACTGTTTGCCATGACTAGCGAGACCCCAGTCTCACCCATGATTGCTCTGGAAGCTATGGATGTAATGCGTGAAGGGCATGACGGCTCCGGCGTCGGCCTGTTTTTACGAGATCTGGGAGGGCCCTTTGAAGAGATTAAGAATGCGCCCATTTTGTCCGGTATTTTCAGTGAAGATGGGCTCAGGCGCCTCGATTCTTTTATGATGGACATCGGGTTTATGACCAAATACAAGATTACCATCAAAGTGCCCAAGACCTCACCGCCTGGTGTTCCCAAAAGGGACAGCTATCTGATTCGCGCCTACGAGTACCCTGAAGAGTGGGATGACTACTCCCAGGAAGATCTTTACGGGAAGCTGTTGGAGACTCGATTGAAGTTGCGGGTTATGGGAGAAGAAAAGCGAGATATGATTGTCTTCTCTTTCTGGCCGGATGTCATTATGATCAAGGAGATCGGCGATCCCCTTCAGGTGGCCAATTACCTGAAACTGGATCGCAAAGAGCTCCACGCGCGCGTGATAATGGCCCAGGGTCGGCAAAATACCAATTATGAAATCGATTTGTATGCCTGCCATCCCTTTTTTATTCAGGGCTACGCCTCCATGACCAATGGGGAGTGTACGGCTTTTACCCCCATACGGGAGTTTTTGTTATCTCGAAACAATCCAGGGTATTCGGGGTATCAGAGCGATTCGGAGGTATTCACCCATATTCTGCATTATACCCAGACTCAGCTGGGTTTGGATGTGACTGCCTACAAGCATATTATCACGCCGTTGCAGGATGCGGCCATTGCCCAACACCCTAATGCCGAGCTGTTGAAGCAGCTCAAAAGGTCCTGCCGACGATTGATCATCGACGGACCCAACTGTGTTATCGGTTGCCTGCCGGACCACAGTCTTTTCATGGTTCAGGATCGCAAAAAATTGCGGCCCGGAGTGGTGGGCGGCCGGCCGGGACTATATGCCTTTTCTTCCGAAATCTGTGGTTTGGACTACGCGGTTCCCGATCGGGATAAAAGTAAAGATTTTCAACCCATGCATCTGGACACGGTCATTGTCGGACCGGAGCGCCAGGAGGTCTCCATATGCAACCAAATGCAATCATTACCCCTTCTACACTAAGCGTAAAGGATCTGCCATGGCAGATCCTTTGGCAAAAGGACAAATGCACACTATGCGGTCGATGCACGGCCGTTTGCCCGGTCAATGCAATCGAACTGGGCGTATTTCGCAAGCGGCTGATCAAGGTCTCTTTAGAGCCCCAGGGAAACCCTTCCAGTAATTTCGATATATACCATGGTATCCGCCAGAAGACCGATCCGGCTTATGCGTGCGTCGGATGTGCCACCTGCAGTCTGGTCTGCCCCAATGATGCGATTTTTCCCATCCGATCGGACGAGGCGGACAAACTGCGATTCCATATCAATCAGGGTGGGCAGCCCAGAAGCCGGGGAGGTCGTCGAAATGTAAAAGGCGGTATCCTTGACCAGATCAAATTCATTCGTATTTCTATGCTTACGGACCCGGCCTTGGATGCCGGCCGCCACGAATTCGAGCTGCGAACCTTGATGGGCCGCATTTTACCGCCTGAGCAAAGTATCAAATTTTTAAATGAAAACGGATGGATTCCACCGGTTCGTGAAATCTATCCGCTTATCATCGGTGGTATGAGTTTCGGCGCACTGTCTCCCAATATGTGGGAGGGACTACAGATGGGTGTGGCCTACCTCAACCAGGAACTGGGCATGCCGGTCAGAATGTGCACCGGCGAAGGAGGTTGCCCGCCTCGGCTGCTG
>DAOWNV010000105.1 GCA_030642405.1 Desulfosarcina sp. | reverse complement strand
TCTTCCATGGTGGAGAGGATTTCGACGCGCTTGATTGAATCGATGCCCAGATCCGCCTCGATGTCCATTTCAAGGCTCAGCATCTCTTCCGGATACCCGGTCAGTTTGGAAACGATGGCGATCAATGTTTTGGATATTTTATTTCCGGTGGTGGTCTCTTTGGGCTTTTCGGAAACGGGTCTATGTCCCTGGTACGATTCAACAGCTGCGACAGGTTCTGGCGGTACTTTCGTTACCGGAATCGGGAAAGAAGGTGCCGTACCCATAGCCTCCGGCAAGGGCGTAGGTATCGGTTCCGGAGTGATGGGTTCCAGTGGGATGACTGATCGTGGCAATGTTCCTGTATCAGGTTGGGTCATTGCCGGTGTTCCTCCCAACAAAGCCTGTGTGCTTGCCATCATCTGTTGCAGAGTATGGCTGGCCTGGGCCTGGGTTTCCAAAAAGGTTTGATGCGCCTGGGTTGTTTGCTGCTGTAATGATTGGATTGATTCTAGTCCTTTTTGTACGATGGACAGTGCATCATTTAGATCGGTACCGGCGGTCGGGGCCGCAGAGGTTTGTTCATGGGGCTGGTGTACAGTCGAAACTGTTGTTGAAGGGATGTTCATGGCTTTTTTCGGATTTTTATTTGTGATGGTTGATACTGTTGGCGGCTTACTTTTTTCAGGCTTCGGAGCGGATGAAACCTTTTTTACAAGTGATGGCGCCGGTTTCTTTTTTTGTGGTGAGCAATAGTTGGTTCCGGAAAGGGGGATAGTCATTTTTTGGACGGGTTCAGGGGCAAGTTCACTCTCCCACTCATTGAGGTCCACATCAGCACCAAGGGCGGCCAATCGGCCTATGGCGTGTGCCAGATCCAGGATCCCGGATTTTTTTCCCGAGGACCGGTCAAGGGCGATGACGGCAATATCCTTATCTTCCAACGTGTATCGAACCAGTTCGGAAAGCACTGTTTTCGGGCCAACTTCCACGAATGTCCGAACACCGGTAGCGTAAAGATTTTCAACGGTTTGTTGAAATTGAACCGACGATGTCAGGTGCCTGCCGAGAAGCTTTGCTGCCTTGGATGGGTCAGTTGGGTAGGGCGATGCAGTAACATTGGAAAATACCGGAATCGAGGTCGGTGCAATCGAAGCTTCACCAACGGCCCTGGAAAATGGTTGTCCGGCATCTTCCACCAGCGGACTGTGAAAGGCGGCGGCAACAGGCAAATCGAAGGTTCGATACCCTTTTTTCGAGCAGGCTGTTTTTGCCGAGGCGATTGCCTGTGTTGTTCCTGACAATACCACTTGATCGGGACTGTTGATGTTTGCCGGCACCACGTCTGGAAATGACTGGATCAGGGCTTTCAGTTTTTCAATGGGTGCTTTTACGGCCATCATCGTGCCTGCATCCCCATCTTTTGCGGCATCGGCCATCAGCCGGCCTCGTTTGACGCTCAACGAGGAAAAGGTCTTTTTGTTGATCCAACCGGCAGCACAAAGGGCCGACAGTTCTCCGTAGCTGTGCCCGCAGGTCGCATCGGGTCGTATATTAAAACCTTCAAGTACCGACAGCATGGCCAGGCTGACAGCGCCTATGGCCGGTTGGGCGATGTCGGTTTGACGGAGGGCAACCGACTGTATTTTTTCCTGATCTTTGGAAAGGGCCGGACGGGGATACAGGGTTTCCATTAGTGTCCCTGATTGGTCAAATTGGTTTCCAAAGGTTTCGACAGCTTTCATGGCATCGGGAAAACAGCAGACCAGGTCTTTTCCCATATTTACATATTGGCTTCCCTGACCTGGAAAGACGAAGGCAATTTTTCCCGGACCTTTGTTTTCTTTTGAAAAATAGAGACCCTGGGCCGGAAACTCACTCGAATCTCCCTCGGAAACCATCTTGGCGGCCGATTGGATTTGTTGTTTCAAAAGTTTGGCATCAATCGCCGTTTCCACCACCATCACCAGTCTGCAGGGAAGGGATGGTGAAAACTCCCCTCTCAATTGTTTCGCCATGCGGTTGATGGCTTCAATGTCCAAGTCTCCATGGATTGACTGGTCGATTTTTTTAAGGTGGTCCAGCACCTCGGAATTCGTATTACCGGAAAACGCCAGGATTTCCACGGAACCATCCCAGGCAATTTCCGTCTTTTCTTTTTGATATTCCTCGAGAACAACGTGGAAATTGCTCCCACCGAAACCAAAGGAACTGACCCCGCTTCGTCGGGGGTGGTTGTTTTGCCTGAACCAGGGGCGGCTAGTTGTATTGAGGTAAAAGGGGCTGGATTCGATTTTCAATTTCGGATCGGGAACGTCCGTTTTGATTGTTGGCAACATAACTTTGTTATAAAGGGCCAGTGCCGATTTAATCATACCGGCTGCGCCGGCGGCAGCCTTGGTGTGACCTATCATTGATTTGACTGAACCCAGGGCGCAACGATTCCCATTTTTCTTTTCCCCACTAAATACCTGTTTCAGGGCGGTGAACTCCACTTCATCCCCTACTCGGGTACCGGTTCCATGGGCTTCGATCACATCGATTGTTTCCGGAGAAACGCCGGCGTTTCTGTACGCTTCGCGCAAAGCCCGGGCCTGACCTTCGGCACGGGGTGCGTAGATGCTCTGGGACTTTCCGTCGCTGGAGGATCCGATCCCGCGAATAACCGCATAAATCCGGTCGTCGTCTGTTTCAGCATCTTCGAGTCGTTTCAACACGAGAAGACCGATCCCTTCGCCCAGCACCGTCCCGTCTGCATCGGCGGAAAAGGGGCGTGCGTCTCCGGAATGGGAGAGGACGCCGCTTTTTGAAAAGCACATATGCATAAAAACGTCGTTGATGGTGTCCACCCCTCCGGTAACGACCATTTGACTTTTGCCTGTGTTAAGTTCCATCATCGATAGATGGATGGCACTCAGACTACTGGCACAGGCGGCGTCCACAACACAGTTGGTTCCTCCGAGATTCAAACGATTGCAAATGCGTCCTGCAACCACGTTGCCCAAAAGCCCTGGAAACGAGTTTGCTTGCCATGGAACATAACTGTTAGCAATATCGTCTATTATTGATTTTTTTTGTTCATCCTTGAGCCCTTTGTTTTCCAGTGCCTTGCGCCAGAAGGGGTGTCCCAAGCGGGAGCCCAGAGAAATCACCAATTCCTGCGTCCCGGTGACACCGAGGATGACCGACGTATGCTCCCGGTCGAAATCCCGGGCGAGTCCATAGCCTGCATCAGCCAAAGCCATTTTGGCGGTTACCAGCCCAAGCAATTGAGAGGTGTCCGTGGCCTCCAGAGCCGCCGGTGGAATTCCAAATTCTGTTGGATCGAAGGGAATGGAGGGAAGGAAACCGCCCCGATTGCAGTAAATATGATCGGGTTTTCGTGTGTCGGAATCGTAAATATCGTTCAACCGGTAATGGGTGTCCGGCGGATCGGTAATGCAATCGATCCCGTTTAGCAGCGTTCGCCAATACGCTTTAACATTTTTCGAGTTTGCGAACATTCCACCCATTCCAATGATGGCTACCGGTTTTAGTAAATTGGCTGGTTTCATGGTTGTATGGACCTTTGGCCGATGGGGCCGATATTCCCAAAAAGGGGCTTGTTTTACCTATTCTTATTTTCCTGAGAGAATAAAAAGTTAATATAATTCATGTAACTATGAATTACAAGGGGTTGACACAACCATTTTATCTTGCCATATAGGTATATCAACTTAACAACATAAATGACTGTGATACATTACTATACCAACAGAGAAGTGTCGGAACTACTTGCAATCAACCTTGCTAGATGGAAAAGGTGGAGTCGGGCATTTTTGCCTCCGGATCCTCTGGGAGGGATGCAATCCGGCTATGCCAGGCAGTATACCTTTAAAGATCTCTTTAAAGTGTTTTTTGGTGGGCATCTGCTTGGCCATTTGAAACTTTCGGTGCTGGAGAGCAAGCAAGTTCTTGAAGATCTTTCACCTTGGATGAAAAAAAATGGGTTTTTGAACCTCAACGGATCAAAGAAAAATTTGATGGGCATGGTGAGGAGATCGGAGAGCTACCGGATCTATTTTTGCCCGAAACCTTTAAGTGGTACAACAGGAAAAACTATTTTTCGGTATCTGATCCGAAAAACAGTTGATGTGGAAATAAAGGTGACGTTATCCGGTCGGCAAGTGATTGAAAAATTAACAGAAACAACGCTCCACGATGACATGGTTGAAGAGTCGTCTTTAGCTTTACTGGATGATCCAAGCGTGCGTTTGATAAACCTTACAGCGTTGTATGCCCAATTAGTAAGAAAAGTTCATCCTTGAAAGGCTTGAATCTCTTCTACGGTCAATGGGGAGATGGCCTCAAGGTTAGCCGGCAAAAGGATACCTTGTGTATTCAGGCTGCTCAAACGCAAGGTCAATGCAGCGCCGTATAGAAGATTCAGAGCAACGGTGACCGTATCGCGGTTTTCCGGCGGTTCTAGGAAGGAACCTTTTACCCACTCGTTAAATGCGCCCATGGCCGGACCGCACCAGATCTGGTAATCGATGGCCCTTTCAGGAATTCCTTTTTTTGCCCACAAAGACGCCCTCCCGAGATAAGATCGGAAAACCAGGGCCATTTTATGTTTGGGGTCTTTTTCCGCCCGTTCGACCTGACCTGGGTCTTTAAGTTCAAAAAATGCCCGTGTGCTTTCCCACTCTTTTTCGAAAGGACATCGTAAGAAGGTGCCTTCAACCGTTTTCCTCTGATCTTCCGGCACATCCTCGAACCGGTCGTAGGCCCGATAAATTTCATACATCCTGGAGCCCCGCATGGAGAACATGGTTCCACGTTTGAGCACCTGGACCCGGACACCCATCTCGAACATATCTGCCGCCGGGGCCATAATAATATCCGCCTGGCGTGCTTCGGCCAGCATTTTTTTTACCAGCAAGGAGGTGTCGGCCTCTACGCAGGATTGATTGACGGATCCTGTAAGGATATATGCCGCTCCCATGGAGAATGCAGCGGCCGCTGATTCGGGCGTGGCGATTCCGCCGGCAAGTCCAACGCGCAATTCCATGTCGTATCCGTGTTGCCGTGCCATCTCCATTTTTATCGCTTTCATGGTGGGGAACAGAGAAAGGGCAGGGCGGTTGTCGGTGTGGCCGCCCGAGTCGGCTTCCGCCGTCAGGTCCTGGGACATGGGAATTTGTCGGGCTAGTTCTGCCTGCTCTGTGGTGATTACCCCCTGATTCAATAGATGCTGTAAATGTTTTTCCGAAGGTGGCGAAAAGAACTTACGGGCCACCTCTTCACGAGATACTTTAGCGATCACCCGATTGGGGCAGATGATTGTTCCCTGGCCGTTTCGATGAATGCCATGAATGCGGTACTGAACCAGAGGAGTTGTGATGTCCAAATATGCCGATGCTGAAACCAGATGAACCCCTTTGGCAATATAAAGGTCGACGGTCTTTTGCTCCAGCACCGTATCGTTGGGGCTGTGGATCAAGTTAAAGCCGAAAGGCTTTTTGCCGGGACACGCCTGAAGTCTTTCGATTGCTGTTTCAATTTGTTCGATGGACAGGCCGCCGGCACCAAAAAATCCCATCATGCCCGCGTTACCGGCAGCTTCCACCATTTCCGTAGAGGTGATACCATTTGCCATGGCGCCGCATATATAGGCATAGCGCAACCCGTAATCCGATTTAAAACCGGGATCTCCCAATGAAGTCAGGGCAAAAGGTGGTGCCCAGGCCAATAACGGGTAGACGTCTGGTTCCGATTTTTTAGCGGTGCCAAGGGTTACGAAACCATCTTGAGTCACGCCAATCCGGCCATTTGCATCCAATAGGTAGATAGGACGGGTGAGGTCGCGTACCGCCCTGGAAATTGCATCTTCGGTGGCTGCCGGGTGATGATCCGATTTTAGGAAACCGATGGGAGCTTTCGATGGTTTGGTATGGATCAAGGTATAAATCCCTTTATGTAGAATTAAAAATTAAAAACATCAAAGATTGGATAAGGTTCCGTATGTTCAGCAAAAAACGATGACACAACGGTTGTAGCTATTCAACATGGCCTGAACTGTCAAGCCGCTCCATTACACCGGCGACAGCTTGATTTACCTTAGGTTCGTCCGGCATCGATCGGGCAATGGTTGCTACATCACCTCGCCGGTTGGCCAGGGAAAGAGATTCGGGAAAATTGAGATCGAAAACCCAACTCAACTGAAGCAGCTTAAAATCATTTATGCTTTTCATATCCTGGAATCCGGCTATGCGGTTTTCCATTATGGCGTCGATAATCGTATGGTTACATTCCGGGCTGTCGGAAAGATGTTGGACTACCGCCGCCTCGGGAACTTCTCCACTTCGGAAATAGTCGGCAAATACTTTCCAGATGTCCAATTTGTCCGCATCGCGGATCAATCGCATGAATACCATTGATTCAGGTGAGGCTTTGCGAGGAAGTGCCGGGGCGTTATGATAACGGATGGCGTCGATAACCAGGGCTTTTTCTTCTACCGGCAGATTGTCCAATAGAGCTTTTTCATTGATTACGCGGATTCCCAATACTGCATGGTTGGCGGATTTCCGATCGTTAAATGTCTCATATTGTTTGTACTGCATAAAACGGCCCACATCGTGAAGCAGTCCAATGGTTTCTGCAATGGCCATCCGATCATTCGAAAGCGGAATTGACATCCCCAGATGGCGGATATTTTCACATACTCTGGTTGTATGTTGAATTTTTAATACCAGTGGACTGTCTTTTCCGGTCTCTCCCGTTAAAAAAGATTGCGTGTAGTCTGCGAACCATTTTTTTATCCGGTTCAGTTGGTTGATTTCCATAATTTAGTGAATTATCCTCTGGGATGATATTTTTTGTGGGCTTGCACCAATTGGGTCTGAGCCACGTGGGTGTAAATCTGAGTGGTGGCAATATCGGCATGCCCCAGCATCATTTGAACTGCACGAAGATCGGCGCCACCTTCGAGCAAATGGGTGGCGAATGAGTGCCTGAGGCTATGAGGGGTAATTTTTTTCTTTAATTTTGCCAGTTTTCCATAACGACCTATGAGATACCAGAAGCTTTGACGCGTCATACAGTGTCCTCTGCGGGTAACAAAAAGGTAGACGCTTGACCGGTTTTTCAACAGCAATGGCCGTGCTTGCGTAAGATAGGTTTTGATGGACGTCAAGGCCATCCGGCCAACGGGTATTACTCGCTCTTTGGATCCTTTACCCAATACCCGGATAAATCCGGCATCCTGATTAAGGGCGTTTATTTCCATATGGATAAGTTCCGATACCCGCAGGCCGGCACCGTATAAAAGTTCCAGCATGGCAATATCTCTTACACCTTCCGGTTTGTTATGATCCGGAGCAGCGATGAGGGCTTCCACATCGGATATACTCAAAACGTCCGGGAGATGCAGCACGGTTTTGGGGGTATCGATCCGTTGTGTCGGGTTTTTCCCGATAATCTTTTCATTTGTCAAGAATTTGAAAAAACCCCTGATACTCGCCAAATGACGGGCACGGGACCTGGCATTGAGTCCCCTGGTTCTCAAGTGAATCAGATATTTCAAGATAAATCCTGAGTCGATTTCTACAATGCAGTCGACCTTATTATCTGTCAGAAATTGACCGAATTTCATCAAATCAGATTGATAAGCGGCAATGGTCTTTTCCCCCAGGCCCTTTTCCATGATTAAAAAGAACCGGTAGGCATCCAATCGTTGATCGTACTTTGAAATGTCATTCATCATTTACACACTGATGAGTGGATTGAAAGGTGCAGGATCGTTTAGAACCTGGGCTTTTTCGGCGCGGACGACAACTTGGTTTTCCATGCGAATCCCCCCCCAGCCCGGAAGGTAAACGCCCGGTTCCACGGTGACTATCATACCGGCGTCCAAACGATAGTCTTTGATCGGGCTCAGCCGGGGGTTTTCATGTACCGCCAGGCCGGTGCCGTGCCCCAGGCCATGGCCGAATTTGTCCCCGAATCCATTTTGGTGGATAATATCCCTGGCCACTTTGTCCACAGCGGTGCCGCTGACACCTTCTTTGATCTCTGCAATTGCGGCATCCCTGGCTGTGACAACGGTTTCGTAAACTGTTGTAAATTGTTTGTCCTGTTTTCCAAGGATCATTGTTCGGGTGGTATCCGAGCAGTATTCATCCAGTCGTGCCCCCCAATCGATGAGAACGGGTTCCCCCTGTTGCAATTTGCGGTTTGTTGGAATGGCATGGGGAAGGGCACTATTAGGACCAGAGGCGACGATGACGGGAAAAGAGAGCCCCTGGGCGCCGGACTCCCGCATGGTTTTTTCCATATCCCATGCCACTTCTTTTTCCGTCATACCCGGTCGGATGCGATTCATTACCTGTAAAAATGATCTCTCCGCCAGTCTGAGGGCACG
>DAOWNV010000180.1 GCA_030642405.1 Desulfosarcina sp. | reverse complement strand
GACCTACCATGCCATTACCCTGACAAACGCCTTCCGGGAGGATGAGGTCCACGAGCATTTGGAGCAGGCAAACGCCCTGTCCAATGCCCCCAAAGAAAACGAAGGCGCTTTTGAGGTGCCGAAGATCCTCTAATCCAGCCGGATCGAAATAACCTATTCAACCGACCAAGGATGGTTGCACCGATGAAACTGCACGAACTGACCATTGAACAGGCCTCCGGCCTTTTGAAAAATAAAAAAATTACCTCAGTTGAGCTGACCCAGGCCGTACTTGACCGTATTAATGAAGTGGATGACAAGGTCGGCGCGTACCTGACCGTTGATTCAGAAGGGGCACTGGCACAGGCAAACGCAGCGGATAAACGACTGACTGAAGGCCATGCAGCGATGCTGACCGGTATTCCGCTGGGCATCAAAGATTTAATGTGCACCCGTGGGTTGAGAACCACCTGCGCGTCAAAAATTCTTGAAAACTTTGTACCACCGTACGATGCAACCGTCATTTCTCGGCTGAAAGAAGCCGGCGCGGTTATTGTCGGCAAGCTAAATATGGATGAGTTTGCCATGGGATCGACCACCGAACATTCCGGATTTCAGGTCACCCGGAACCCGTGGAATCTGGATCGAATCCCCGGCGGTTCAAGCGGTGGATCGGCAGCAGCTGTAGCGGCCGACATGTGCCTTGGGGCCCTCGGCTCGGATACCGGCGGGTCCATCCGCCAGCCGGCCTCCCATTGCGGTGTGGTCGGAATCAAACCCACGTACGGCCGGGTATCCCGTTTCGGGCTGGTGGCATTCGCCTCTTCGTTGGATCAGATCGGTCCCCTGGGAAAGTGCGTGGCCGACTGCGCCATTTTGCTGGACGCGATTGCAGGCTATGATCGAAAAGATTCCACCTCGGTTCCCGAACCCGTCCCAACTTTTCTGAATATTGCCGACGACGGGTTATCGGGTGTTGTTTTGGGTATCCCCAAAGAATACGGTACCACCAAGGGAATCGACCCACAGGTCAGCGAGGCGGTCGGACAGGCGATAACAACCATTGAGTCTCTGGGTGGCCGCTGTGTCGAGGTCTCCCTGCCTCACACTGAACACGCCGTGGCTGCATACTATGTCATCGCTCCCAGTGAGGCCAGTTCCAACCTGGCCCGTTACGACGGCGTCAAATACGGGTACCGGGACAAGGAACAGACGGATCTTCTTCAAATGTACCGCAGCACCAGGTCGAAAGGATTTGGACTGGAGGTGCAACGGCGAATTATCCTTGGAACCTATACGCTCTCTGCGGGATATTACGATGCATACTATAGAAAGGCGTCACAGATCAGAACGCTGATCAAGCAGGATTTTCAAAACGCCTTTGCCTCCTGCGATGCCATTTTATCACCGGTGGCGCCTACACCCGCATACCCCATCGGAGAGACCGTGGATGATCCGTTGACCATGTATTTGTCGGACATCTTCACCCTGTCCGCCAACCTTGCAGGCATACCGGGAATATCCGTCCCCTGCGGGTTCTCAAAAGAAGGCCTTCCCATCGGGCTGCAGATCATGGGAAGCCATTTTAGCGAATCCACGCTTTTCAAAATTGCTGATCAGTTTGAAAAAACGGCGGGTATCTTCAAAAAAAAACCGCCCCTCTGATTGAAGCTCTGTTTGGACACAAAGGGAAAAACCATGACTACTATCCAACCCGAAGGTGAAAACTTACGCAAAGCGGTTAAGTGGATATCAGAAGAAGAAAAGGCAGGATCTGGAAAAAACCGGGAGGCGCTTATGGACGAAGCCTGCCTGACCTTTAATCTGACGCCTTTAGAGGCGGAATATCTGGCACGAAGCTTTAAAAAAATTTAGAATTCATGTCTAAGATCCGAATCCTACCTGAGATCCTCTCGAATAAAATCGCCGCAGGCGAGGTGGTGGAGCGCCCGGCCTCGGTAGTCAAAGAACTGGTGGAGAACGCCATCGACGCGGACAGCACCCGGATCATGGTGGAAATCGAGCAGGGCGGGCGCAAACTGATACGTGTATCGGATAACGGCCACGGCATGGGCCGGGACGATGCCCTTCTCTCCCTGGAACGATACGCCACCAGCAAAATCAACAAAGATCCGGACCTGTTTGCCATTCGCACCCTGGGATTCCGGGGGGAGGCGCTTCCCAGCATCGCCTCGGTCTCCCGTTTCACTCTCGTCACACGAGAAATCAACGATGACGTGGGAGCCCGAATCGAGATGGCCGGCGGCAGGATCAATAATGTCTCCGAAACAGGCGCCCCGATAGGCACCATGATCACTGTATCCAGTATTTTTTACAATACGCCTGCTCGTCGAAAATTTCTTAAAAGCATCAATACGGAGATGGGACACATTGCCGACACCATAGCCAGCATGGCCCTTTGCCGACCGACTATTCAGTTCCGTTTGTCGCACAACAACCGCATCGTAAAAAACTGGGCACCGTCTGCTGACCCGGTGGATCGTGTGACCGATGTCCTAGGTTCTTCAGTTAAAAAAGAGCTTTACGCAATTAACCGGTCAGTCGAAAATTTAGAGATCAGTGGATGGATTGCTTCGGCGCGCCTGAACAGAACCACAGCCCGGGGGATCTATCTGTTCGTCAACGGACGCTGGGTAAAAGATCGGGTGATTCAACACGCTTTGTTTGCCGGTTATACCGGCCGGTTGATGAAAGGCCAGTATCCGGTGGCTGTCCTCTTTCTGACAGTGCCATTTGATCATGTAGACGTAAATGTCCACCCCACCAAACATGAAATTCGCTTTGTTCGTCAAAAAGTCGTTCACGACACCGTACGGGATGCCGTTGAAGAAGCACTGAAACAATCAGATCCTACTCGTTGGCAACCATCGGTTTTAGACCATTGTGATCCTGTTTCACAATCTCTTCACTTATCGGAACCGTGGACCCCCTTTAACTCTTCACCACCGGCAAAGGATCGTAATAGTAGAGAGGCTTTTCGTCAACCCGTTGAACCAAGCCCCTTGAAACCGGAGCATGAAGCATTCGAACCAGGCGCTGGAGAATCGACTTTACCCGGCGAATCGACTAAAGCACCACAAAAAGAGTCGGTGACTCAAAGTGAGTCTTCTCACAGGCAAACCCCTTTATGGAAACCACGGTTTTTCGCCGACCTGCTCGTCATCGGCCAGTATAAAGGGACCTATATCATCTGTGAATCGGAAAAGGGCCTGATCCTCATTGACCAGCACGCAGCACACGAGCGTATAGTCTTCGAGCAGCTGAAGAACCAGTCGGCCGAACATCGGCCTCCGGCTCAGCACCTCCTGCTTCCCGAAACCATCGACCTGGGATTCCGTGAGGCCCAAATTTTGGAAATACTGGCACCGGAACTGGACCTTTATGGTCTGGAAATCGAACCTTTCGGTGGAAACACATTTGTCGTAAAAACGGTCCCATCGGTTTTGGACAGCGGGAGTATATCGGCCATTGTTTCCCAAATCGTCGAAAAAACAGCAGAGATAGGTGTGGATGCGGAAATGTCGGCACTGATGGATGAATGTTTGATGGTCATGGCCTGTCACAATGCCATCCGGGCACATCAACGACTTACAGATGATCAGATAAAAACCATGCTCAAGCAACTGGATCGTTGCGACAATCCATCCCATTGCCCTCATGGCAGGCCCATCTGGATACAGTGGGCCGTAAAGGATCTTGAGAAGCAGTTTCACCGAATCGTTTAAAATAGTTGGGATCTTCAGATATGTCAAACCTTCTCATCCTCGGCATTTTTTCATCTCTTTGATCCCATGAAAGATAAAATCTTCAAAATCCATTTTAGCTTGCTCTTTTTTGACTTGGGTGTCAGACTAATCCATCAATACCAACGTAAAGACGGTTTAACCTGAAAAACTAAGATAATTATTCTTTAAAAAATGCTGAACCCAAATTTCCCGAGTTTACATGATGAGGATGGTAGCCTGATTCCAGTTGAATACGACCTGGTGATCGATGCACATGTTCATGTGTTTCCCGACAACCTCTTTAAGGCCATAAGACGATGGTTTGACCAACACGCCTGGCACATCCGCTATAATTTGTCCACCTCTGAAATTTTCGATTTTTTATTTTCCCATGGTGTCAGCCATGTAATTGCACTGCAGTACGCCCATACCGCAGGACTCGCACGGGAGCTGAACCGCTACCTGATTAAGAAATGTCAGCAGTATCCGGGCCGGGTTACCGGAATGGCAACAGTCTTTCCAGGAGAAGAGGATGCCCCGATGATTGTGCAGGAAGCATTCGATTCCGGGCTCGAGGGAATCAAACTTCATGCACATGTGCAATGCTTTGATATCGATTCCGGTGATGTCGACCCCATTTTCGATGTCTGCCAATCTAACGACAAACCTGTGGTAATACACATCGGAAAAGAACCCAAAAGCCCATCCTACCGTTGTGATCCTTACGAAATTTGTGGTGCCGACAAGCTGGAAAGAGTGTTGATCGATTTTCCGAAGCTGAAAATTTGTGTTCCCCATCTCGGCATCAGCGAGACCGTTGAATACAAACAATTGATTGAAAAGTACGATACCCTATGGCTGGATACAACGATGGTTGTAGCGGATTATTTTCACAATGAAAATCATATTGAACTCAACAGCTACCGGGTCGACAGAATTATGTACGGGTCCGATTTCCCCAACATTCCATATGCTTGGGACAGAGAGTTGAAACGGTTGCGCGATTGCGGGCTTTCCGGGGACGCATTGGGAAAGATTTTAAGTAAAAATGCCATCGATTTCTTCAATATAACTAATGCAGCGTAGTAGAATGCAGCGATTCTCCCGGCCCGCTTAGATGACTGGCTATTTTTTATCCTCTTTTCTTATTGCTTTGAACTCGGAATTATCGCCTAAATGAAGAATACCCTGGGACCTCAGCATCAATAAATTCTTGACCCCACATTTCCATTTCTTTAATTCGCCAATAGCCATAAAATCCAATTTCGTCCATTGATAATCTTTCTCCTTATGGAAAATAATCGCGGTGCAGCCGCCGGAAACGTAAAATCAGCATTGCGGCTTTTAGGGTGTAGGCGGCACATCAAAATAGGCATCGTACCAGGCCGACTCTTGACCCGTTAACTTCGGCCTGGTCATCCTGGGTCGCGGCATCGAGCGCGCCCATTGGGTCAATTCAAGTTTCAGCTGGGAGGCCAAATCGGGGTTTTGGGTAATAACATTAACGTATTCATGATTCGGATGATCCAGGTTGAAGAGGAACTCGTTACTCCCCGCCAGTAGGTATTTCCAACCGCCTTTTCTAATGGCAACCTGGTCCCAAAACCGCCAAAAAAGGGTCCGCTCCTCTGGATCAGGTGCATCACCCTTCAGGATCGGAATCAGATCGATACCATCGAGATCATCAACGTCCTGGGATTCAGCCAATGACAATGCCGTTGCCCCAACGTCCAATGTGCTGACCGCACCATGAAATTCCTTTCCCTCAGGCAATACACCCTTCCACCGAACAATAAAAGGAATACGAATGCCGGCTTCAGAAAGCATGCCCTTTTCACCGATCCATGGGTCATTTAAAGATCCGTTCCAAAGACCGGAAGCATCCGCGATCGACACATCTTCCATATCAATTCCCAAAGGTGCCCCATTGTCACTGATAAAAAAGATCAGGGTATCATTTTCCAGTTCGTATTCATTCAATTTTCCCATGATCGCCCCAACACCGGCATCAATAGCCGACATCATGGCCAGCGAATAGCTTCGTCGTTCAGGCATGTTCGCTGGAATATTTTGAAGATAACGCTTCGGTGACTCCAGGGGTACGTGGGGTCCATAATAGGAAACGACGAGAAAAAAGGGGCTCGTTTTGTGCCTGTCGATAAAGGCAAGGGCGGCATTACTGATGACATCGACGCGGAAGTCATCATTATATGTATAACCCGCCGTCACATGCTGACCGTTTAAATCAAGATTCCGCCAATAGGTATGTAAATATCCGAAGTAG
>DAOWNV010000178.1 GCA_030642405.1 Desulfosarcina sp. | reverse complement strand
CCACGGTACTTTCAATGGATCAGGAAAATGATCCTGACATGCTGGCGTTGGTAGGTGCATCGGCTGCTCTGGAAATATCTGATATCCCCTTTGCAGGTCCTATTGCCTGTGTCCGCGTGGGACGAGTCGATGGCCGGTTGGTTGCCAATCCTACACTCTCGGAGTTAGCGGAAAGCGATCTCAACATTATTGTCGCCGGCTCACGAACCGGTGTCGTCATGGTGGAGGGCGGCGGCGACGTAGTCAAAGAATCGGACATGCTGGACGCCATCTTTTTTGGCCACGAAGCGATTCAGCCCATCATCGATATTCAGGAGCAACTTAAAGCGGAAATTGGGAAAACTAAAAGGGTTTTTGTTCCCCCGGAGAAAGATCCGGCATTGGTGGAACTGATCAGGGAAAAGGCGATGGCACCCTTGCGTGATGTACTGACCATCCCAGAGAAAATGAAACGATACGAAGCCGTTCGCGCAGCTAAAGCCCAAGTTGTGGAAGAACTGGGCGAGGAAATGGCGGAACGGCGTGGGGAAATAAGTGCCATTCTCAGTGATCTGCAAAAGCAGATTTCTAGAGATATGATTTTAAAGGATGGCCGGCGGATCGACAATCGCAAATTTGACGAGATTCGCCCCATTACCTGTGAAGTGGGAATTCTCCCCCGGCCCCATGGAAGTGCTTTGTTTACCCGTGGTGAGACCCAGGTTCTTGGTGTTTTGACCTTAGGGTCCGGAGGCGATGAACAGCGAGTAGAAACACTTAGCGGTGAGGAAAACCGCTCCTTTATGCTTCACTACAACTTTCCGCCCTATTCGGTGGGAGAAGTGAAACGTGTCGGATCCCCCAGTAGAAGGGATATCGGCCACGGCGGCCTCTCCACCCGTGCATTGGAACGGGTACTGCCGGACAAAGAGGATTTCGATTATACGATACGTCTTGTTTCGGAAGTATTGGAATCAAACGGGTCATCGTCCATGGGAACCGTTTGTTCCGGCACCCTGGCGATGATGGATGGTGGTGTACCCATCAAGGCTCCGGTGTCGGGTATTGCCATGGGGTTGGTGAAAGAGGGTGACCAGGTGGTGATTTTGTCGGATATCCTAGGCGACGAAGATCACACCGGAGATATGGATTTCAAGGTAACCGGGACCAGAGACGGTATCACTGCACTGCAAATGGATATCAAGATCCATGAACTCTCTCGGGATATCATGGAAAAAGCATTGAAACAGGCGAAAGCAGGCAGGATGCACATTCTGGATAAAATGCTGGAAGCACTGGTCGTTCCACGCGAGGAGATTTCCCCTTTTGCACCGAAAATTATTACCATTAAAATAAATCCCAATAAAATACGTGATATAATAGGCCCCGGAGGTAAGGTTATCCGGGCCATTCAGAGCGAAACCAATACCAAGATCGAAATCGACGACAGTGGTCTTGTGAAAATTGCCGCCACTTCCACGGAAGACGGTGAAGCGGCTCTGTTGGAGGTCGAAACCCTGACGATGGAGCCTGAAGTGGGAGCAATTTACGAAGGAAAGGTGGTAAAAACCACTGATTTCGGCGCTTTCGTCCAGATTGTTCCAGGCACCGATGGTCTGGTGCACATCAGCCAGTTGGCCAACCGACGGGTTGGCAAGGTTACCGATGTAGTCAAAGAAGGCGAAATGCTGAAAGTCAAGGTTCTGGAAATTTCCAAAGATGGTAAAATCCGACTCAGTCACAAAGCTGTCTTAGAAGATGAAAGTAAATCAGGCGATTAAAAAGACCACCCTCGACAATGGGGTTCGCATTGTCACTCTGGCTATGCCCCACGTACGCTCGGTATCCATGGGCGTCTGGGTTTATGTGGGAGCCCGTGATGAAACAAATAGGGAGAGCGGTCTCTCCCATTTCATAGAACATATGATATTCAAGGGGACCACTCGGAGAACCGCCCTTCAGATTGCTAAAGAATTTGATGCCATCGGGGGGCAAACCAATGCCTTCACCTCCATGGAACACACTTGTTACTACGCCCGGGTTCTTGACACCCAGCTACCCACCATGGTGGACATTCTCTCCGATATTTTTCTCAATTCCGTATTTGACAATCAGGAAATAGAACGGGAACGTCCTGTGATCTTTCAGGAGCTCGGCATGGTGGAGGACAATCCCGAAGAGTTGGTCCATGTTATGATGGGGCCTTCATTTTGGGGGGAGCATCCCCTAGGGCGTTCCATCCTAGGTCCACGGGAGAACATTCTTGAATTTGACAGGGAGGCCATAAAAGGCTTTTTCGAAAAATTTTATCAACCTTGTCGAATCGTTATCTCTGTTGCCGGGAACATGGAGCACCACCAGGTCGTAGAGATGGCAGGACCTGTTTTTTCCAAAATCGCAACAGGGAACGGCTTCTCAGAAAGAAAGCCACCGCTGATCGTTAGCGGAATCAAACGCAAGCATCGGGATATAGAGCAAATGCACCTCTGTCTTGGAATGAGAGGTGTGTCGGTGACCGATTCCCGGCGATTTGCCGCCTCCCTGCTCAATACGATATTTGGAGGAAACATGAGCTCCAGGCTTTATCAAATCATCCGTGAAGAGAAGGGGCTCGCCTATTCCATCTACTCTTTTTTAAGTGCATATGCTGATGTGGGTATGTTTGGTGTTTACACGGCAGTTTCCCCTAAAGAGACCAGGGCCTGTATTCATCTGATTTTGGAACAGATACGGAGAATCAAACAAGAACCGATCTTAGTCGAAAGACTGGAAGATGCAAAAGAGTTTACAAAAGGGAATCTTCTCATGGCCGAAGAAAGCCCGGACAATCAGATGGTCCGCTTGGCCCAAAACGAATTTTGCTTCGGTCGGCCCGTTTCCATGAAGTCGGTGATCGACAAGATTGATGCCGTTTCTCCTGATGACCTACTTTTTTTGACAAAAAAGCTGTGGGATAGTGGTAGCGCAGCTTTGACTATGGTGGGGCCCGGTGCCGAGGCAATTGATTTTGCCGGGGAATTGGAATTGTAATTATATGACTTTTTCCCCTACCATTTCTTTCCTCCGGTTGAATCCGGAAAAAAATCAGGATATCCCTCTCCCACGATATATGACTGCCCAAAGCGCCGGTATGGATATTTGTGCCGCCTTGGAAGAGAATCTTGTGCTCGATCCAGATCGCATTGCTTTGGTTCCCACCGGATTTGCCATGGCCCTGCCCGATGGTTTCGAGGCGCAAATCCGGCCTCGAAGCGGCCTGGCGGTAAAGCACGGACTCAGCATTATCAACGCTCCGGGAACCATTGATGCAGACTATCGAGGAGAAGTAAAAATTGCCCTGATCAATTTGGGGAAGGAACCGGTTACCCTTAAACGGGGCGACCGAATTGCTCAAATGGTCATTCAGAAAGTATATCAAGCCCGGGTGAAGGTAGTTGAAAAGCTTGATGAGACAGATCGTAGCCAAGGCGGCTTCGGTCATACGGGCCAATAATAATAATGGATGCCCTTCCAAAGCAAAGCCGCGACAAAAAGAACGGAAAATTGACCGTTTGTGTTCTGGCTAGCGGCAGTCGTGGAAATGCCATCTATATTGGCGATGGTAGCACAGCGATCTTGATCGACGCAGGTCTTTCAGGTGTAGAAATCCAGCGGAGGATGGACCAAAAAGCACTGGATCCAAACCACTTGGATGCAATTTTGGTATCCCACGAACATTCCGATCACATTCAAGGCGTGGGAGTATTATCCCGACGCTTTGGCATCCCAGTATACATAAACAAAAACACTTTGCAGGCTACGGGGAAAACACTGGGTAAGTTAAACCAAGTGGTTCCCTTCACATGCGGATACTCGTTTACCGTAAAAAGCCTTGCCGTACACCCTTTTTCCATCTCCCACGACGCAGAGGACCCCTCCGGCTTCACCATAGGTAGCAATGGATATAAAGTCGGCGTAGCCACGGACTTAGGAATTGTTACCGGTGTTGTTAGAAACCATTTGGAGGGTTGCAATATTCTCATTGTCGAGGCCAACCACGATCCCCAAATGCTCATCGCCGGCCCCTACCCCTGGCACCTGAAACAGCGTATTCAAGGCCGCAGCGGCCACCTTTCCAATGAAGATACTGCGCGTTTATTAGAAGACTTATTGCACGACGATTTATCTCATGTAGTTCTGGCTCACCTGAGCGAAGAGAACAACACACCGGAAAAAGCCAGGCAATCAGTTGTGAGCCTCCTTAACGGTTCCCGTGTCAGTGTTCATGTTGCTTTACAAAAGACCGGAAGTCCTCTCCTCGTTTTGGAATAGACCGCACAATAAAAAAACAAAATCCAGGTTTCCTTTGTTTATCCTGTCAGAGTATAAGGTAAAAGGTGCCGTGCAAGGCCCTGATGCTAAATATTAATGTCCCTATCGCCCCTGATTTGCATTGTAAACCTGAATCTATTATAGTCCACATTAGTTTTATTGCTTTGAAGAAAACCAGCGACAAGATGTGTTTAAGGAGAAAATTGTGGATTGTCCGTCGGATAGATTGTCGAGTTTTAGGATCGCCCCCATCATTTTCGTAATCGTAATATTCGTTTTTTTTACATTCGGACCAGCAACGGGTATCTCGTCTGCAAGTACTTCATCTAAAGGTTTAAAGGTTGTCATAAAGAACCAGCAGGGAAAACAGGTTGGTCTTTACAGCGAGAGCCATGCGCTATTAATCGGCGTCAGCGCCTATACAGCCGGATGGCCTGTATTGGAGAGCGTACCCCATGAAATCGATAACATGGAAAAAGCGCTTCAAGAGCAGGGATTTAACGTAAAGAAGGTGATGGATCCGAATTCCGTTGAACTTGAAAAAGCATTTGAGGATTTCATTGATGACTATGGGTATGATGAGAACAATCGGCTTCTGTTCTTTTTTTCCGGCCATGGACATACGCGAAAGAACGGGAAAAAAGGCTACCTTGTTCCCACGGACGCCCCTGATCCCCGAAAAGACGAAAGGGGTTTTCTTCGAAAATGCCTGTGGATGTCCCAAATCCTGACCTGGTCCCGGCAGATAGAGGCCAAGCACGCCCTGTTTTTATTCGACAGCTGCTTTTCCGGTACAATATTCAAAAGCAAGAACTTGCCGGCTCACCCGCCTTATATATCCCACTTCACCTCGCGTCCAGTGCGCCAATTTATCTCCGCCGGGAGCGCCGGAGAAACGGTTCCGGCCCAAAGTGTATTCACTCCGCTGGTGATCCGGGCAATAGAAGGGGAGGGTGATATTAACAAAGACGGTTATATTACGGGCACCGAGATGGGGATGTACCTTCAGGAAAAGGTCCACCTGTATGATACGGGACAACATCCGCAATATGGGAAAATACGTGATGTAGAGCTTGATCAAGGGGATTTTGTGTTTCTTGTGGCCAGTTCGGGAACGGTGATCGATGCGCCGTCTGCTTCCCTTAGCGGCCGGTTGTCCGTCACCGCAAACGTATCCGGTGCCGAGGTGATCGTTGACGGACGGTTCCTTGGCCGCGTCCCGCTCAAGGCAGTGAAATTAAGCGCCGGTTCCCATCGTGTGCAGGTGAAAAAGAAAGGGTACGCCACCTACCGAACCACCATAGATGTGACCGGCGGCCGATTGGCCTCCCTGGAGGCCTATTTGACCGAGAGCGGCCCTGAAACCGGCCGTCTTTATGTGAATGTCACCCCCTCGGATGCACGGATAAGAATTCTCAACATTGTGCCGAAGTTTTACCAGGGGATGGATCTTTCCCCCGGCGACTATCATGTGGAGGTATCGAGTAAAGACCACGGCAAGCAGACCCGCTGGGTGAATCTTTCGGCCGGGGAGGACAAGCGGATCAGCTTTCGGTTGGCTTCTGATGAAAGGGTGGTACGACCGGCCAGTGCTGTTTCGCCATCAACAACAACCGCAAGATCCTCAATCACCAACAGTCTGGGCATGGAATTTGTGTACATCCGGCCCGGCGTCTTCATGATGGGCCAATCCGATGCTGAAAAACGGTCCCTCATCAAACAGGTTGGAAAAGAGAAATACAAGAAATATT
>DAOWNV010000135.1 GCA_030642405.1 Desulfosarcina sp. | reverse complement strand
GTCAAACCAGTCGTTTACAAACAATAATCTATGTTTTACATTCAGAGCCGTTGATTTAATTCCAGCTTTACTTTTTTTTCAATGATCCATCGACTTCTAAGGAACAATGGTTTGCATATCTTTTTTAAAAAACACATCAAAGACCGCCACCGGCAGATACTTGCCCTGGTCAAGAAAAACAGCGGACGTCTGATCCTGGCCGCAGCATGCAGCCTTATGGTTTCGGTTGCCACGACGGCCACGGGGTATTTGATCAAACCGGTCATCGACGACATCTTTGTCAATAAGGACACCACCGGCCTGGTGATGTTGCCTTTACTCGTCGTTGCCGTTTTTTTCCTTAAGGGGCTGGGCAGCTACGGACAAGAATATTTCATGAACTATGTGGGCGAGGATATCATTCGCCGTTTGCGAAATCGGTTGTACGACCGTATTCAGGACCTGTCGCTCTCCTTTTTTCAGAAAGAACGTACGGGAACGCTAATGTCACGCATTACCAACGATGTGAACATTCTCAAATCGATGGTATCCACGGCTGTTACCGGATCACTCAGGGATGTATCGTCCATCGCCGGCTTGACTGTGGTGATTTTCTACCAGAACTGGCGAATGGCCATTCTTGCTTTTGTTGTCCTTCCTATAGCATTTATACCGGTTATCATCCTGGGGCGAAAAGTCAGGCGGGTCAGCACCGGTTGTCAACAGGCCATGGCCGATCTCAGCGCCTTTTTGCATGAAACATTTTCCGGGAACAAGGTAGTCAAAGCCTTTGGGATGGAACAGCACGAAAAAAAACGATTTTTCGGTCAAACCCAACAACTATTCACATTGGAAATCAAAGGAGTCAAAATCCGCTCCCTGGCATCTCCCATTATGGAGTTTTTCGGTGGTCTGGGTATCGCTTTCGTCATCTGGTATGGCGGTTCCGAGGTCATCAACGGTAAGACCACACCGGGTACATTCATGAGTTTTCTGGCATGTGTTCTGCTCATCTATGATCCGGTCAGAAAACTGAGCCAGGTAAACAACACCGTTCAGCAGGGAATGGCGGCCGTGGACCGTGTCTTTGACATTATCGAGACGGAATCGGAAATCCAGGACCCCTTGGAACCAAAACCCTTGAAGACAGAACCCCATGATCTGCGTATGGAAAATGTCCGATTCAGCTATGGCGAAGGTGATATCCTCAAAGGCGTGGACCTGACGGTGAATCAAGGGCAGGTGTTGGCTTTGGTGGGCATGAGCGGCGGTGGAAAAAGCACCATTGCCAACCTGATCCCCCGATTTTACGATGTCACAGTTGGACGAATCCTGATTGACGATACGGACATTCGAGAGTTCACCCTTTCCGATCTCCGCCGACAGATCTCCATCGTTACCCAGGAACCGATTCTGTTCAACGAAACCGTCAGGGACAATATCGCTTATGGTAGCCCCGAAGCCACGCAAGCTCAAATCGAGGATGTGGCCAAAGCCGCCTTTGCCCATGATTTTATCGGTCGTTTTCCAAGCGGCTACGATACGGTAATCGGAGAGTTGGGCACAAGACTGTCCGGTGGGGAGAAACAACGATTGTGCATCGCCAGAGCATTGATCAAGAACGCTCCCATACTAATTTTGGACGAAGCGACTTCCTCTTTGGACTCCGAAGCGGAAGCAGTGGTCCAAAAAGCGCTTGAAAATCTAATGCACGGCCGAACAACAGTGGTGATCGCCCATCGGTTATCCACCGTTGCCGCTGCCGACCATATCGCCATCATCGTAAACGGCCGGGTCGTCGAAGAGGGAACCCATGAATCACTGCTCTGTTTGAAGGGTGAGTACCACAAACTCTACAGGGCGCAATACGGGATAGATAAAAAAGCGGAGAAATCGAATTAGAAAAGAGACAATACTGCTCTCTCATTGCCCTTCAATACCTTTCATTTTCAAAGCTGGGCTTCATTCCCACCGTCAGGGAAATCAGAAACGCGGTTCCCACATCGATAATCTGGGAATTGAACAACCCTGTAGTCATCATCACCAGAATAACGGAAAAAAGCATATATCCCTGGGCAGTATGCCTGTATCGCCAACCGTTAGAAAGTGTCACAGCCAAAAACCATAGAAAAACACCAAGGCCAATCAGGCCGTAACTTACTGTCATATATAGAAAATTATTATGCGGGTGGGCCATTGTAGGTACATTGCCATCACTCTCTTGCGCTTTCATGGCGTTCATGTATCCACCCGTCCCAACACCGATCCATGGATGCTCTTGAATAATATGCAACGCACCATTCCACATATAGAACCGATCCTGATGTACGGAATATTTCTTACCCCACGCCGAAGCATCATCAGCTGAAAGATGATGCGACAGTTGATTGACCGACAATTCGACCCTTTCTCGTACAACAGGGGAGATCAGCATCAATGCAGGAATCAACACGCAGACGGCAGTCGTTTTAAGAACCTTTTTTGTCTCAAAAAAGGTGTACCCCATAATGGGGACAAGCAGGACAAAAGCGACATGGCTGGCACGGCTTTGGAGAGCGACAAGGTGAAAAAAGTAGAGCCCGATCAATCCCGCCAACGCCATTTTACCCCCATTTCCGCGCTGTTTGCGCAGAAAATAAAGCCCCATCATGATGCCGACGATGAGGTAGGCGGACAAGGTGCTGTAATCGGGCCCCATTCCCAGATGCCAGTTGTGTTTTCCCTGCAGATGAAAGGCCATCTGGGCAATGGCGGCCAATACATTGATCCCCAACCCAAGCATAAACGCCTGAATCAATCTTGTGACCGAAAAGTGCCTATACGAAATGGCAGCCGCTGTCAGCCCGAACAGCCAGTAATAGCTTTTCCGGGCATAGTCCATGCTGATGCCGGTATTGTCGAGAGAATAGAGCAGGCCGACCCAGGGAAGAAGGATCATGAAAAAAACCGGCCACCAATAGGAAGACAGGTAAATTGCTCTTCTTTTCAGGGCTATTCCTGAAAAGAGCCAAACCGCTGCAGCCAATCCAGCGGCGATGCTGGACGGCGCAGTGCCTAATGGAAGGCAAAAAAAAGTGAGCGCGACAAAAGCAAACAGGGCCTTTTCGCAGGAATTAGTTTTGGGATCGGTTAACCCCTGTTTTAGTGCCGACCATTTCATTCTTTCTATTTCAGCCTTTCTCAAACTACCAAGGTAAAGATTACAGACAGAAAATTACCCGCGTCCGGATACCGTTTCACCAATGGCAGGGTTCACCATGGCCCCCGGTTCTAAACTCTTTTGAACGAGTCTTTGGAAAGCGCGTTCAACGCATCCGACCGTTAAAAAAATCTTCCAGCAGGATTGGCGGAGACGGCTTCCGATTAAATTTACCGGCGGTGTAACCACCTCCACAAGGCCCCAGTCAGGCCTCCACAGCCGCGATTTTCCCTTCCGGCCGTGAATGCTCAGTGTGGGGATATGTAAGCAAGCAGCCAGGTGCCCACCACCAGAGTCATTCCCGATGAAAAACCCCGACTCGTAAACAAAAGCTGCACATTCATCCAAGTTGGGAAAACCAATGATCGGAAAACGACCGTCGAATTGTGGTGTCCACGCTTCCAGTTCTGACCGGCTCACGATGAACACGGCTTCAAATCCACGGTGGTTCAGCTTCTCAGCCAATAAGAAAAACTTATCCAACGGCCAGTTTTTGCTGTGTTCCGCACTGGTTGGATGAAGGACGACTCTTTTATTGTAACGCCGCCACTGAAGTGTGGGCGGTGGCTGAATTCCAGCTTCAGCCGTAGGTGAAGGAATCGAAAATAAACGCTGAGCAACGCTGGTCATCTGCTGTACCATGGTCTGGCGGTTGTCGAACCCATCTTCGTAGGAAAACCACTTGGCCGTCAGGTTAGAACTCAAGGAATCGGGAGGTCCTCCAGACGAGAGAATCTTTGAAAAGGGCTCCAATTCAGCTTCAGGCTCGTTTTCCGCCCAGCCCGGTTTAATTCCACAGCGGGGGAACCAGGTTTCCAATTGCTTCAACACATTACTAAATACGGTAACGTCGTATCCGGCATCCGTGAGGTTCCTGGCCAGTACCATCTGCACCAGGTTGTCACCCAGTCCCACTCCACCGATAATTGCAATGTTCTCTTTCTCTCCAGCCATTTTCCACTGTTACCACGGGTTCTCAATACTGCAATGGGAATTGTCGCGAAACCATCATGGTTGTTAGGACCGATCTTCCGTTTTCGGTCGTTGTATAGGCGGGGAAGGAGGTGGTTGCCAAGCCGAATTGATTTCGACCACCTTCATATATTTGTAGTAGGTTCCTTCAAAATTCCCGAAGGCAATGACGAAACCGGCACGGCCATCGAAAATCCCTCGTTTTAAAATAAGGTGCTGGAAAAAAATCCAGGTCGCGTGCATGAGGGAACAGAAAAGTCCGGAGCGTTGTCCCTGGGCAGCAATCCGCTCCGCTCCTAATGAAGAATAGCGTTTGGCTTTTCCTATGATCTCATCAAAATTCTTAAAAGGAAACTGCCAGATAGCACTGGTCAGATATCCTATGGGCTTGTCGGTTTTTGGAACGAACCCTTCGTGCACCAGATCCTGTTTGTAGGTCATTGCACCATTTTTGAACAACTGGGGTTGGCGATAGTTGGGGTAGAACCCTGAATGTTTAATCCATTTGCCCATGAAGAAGTTTTTTCGGGACACGAAATATATGTCATGGGCCGCAGGGCCATTGATAATAGTTAGAATTTCATCCCTGACTTCAAGAGTGCATCGCTCATCCGAATCCAGGCTGAAAATCCAGGGGTAGTTGCAGTTCCTGATCGCCTGATTTCTCAAGTCACCAAATCCCCGAAAGGGAATTTGAACAATTCGCGCCCCCATGGTCGCTGCGATTTCAGCGGTCTTGTCCTGACTATGGGAATCCGCAACAATGATTTCATCCGCCCATAAAACACTGTTAATGGCGTCCGCGATTTTTTCTTCTTCGTTATAAGCGATGATATAAACGGAAATCTTATTTGAAGTTTCCATGCCATCCAATGAATATTCGATGAAGGTTGAAGCTGTTTCGTGCCGCTATCTGCCGACACGTCTAAAGGTTAATCGCTTCGGCGATGGGCACTGATAGCATGATGCACCTGTCATTCGCAATAACAAACCGCCCGGAACAGGGTATAGTCCGCCCTTGACTCTTTTTAGGATTTGACGATAGATTGATTCGTCATTTCCTTCGTACAAAAAGCGACCATAAATCCTAAGGCATTCCAAAAGAGTCGAGAACGGACCTGCTCCCAATGAAGAACACGATTCGTGACAAAAAAAAAGATTCCCGGCGACTCCTGGTTTATGAACCTCGTGTGGAAGGACATCATCCCGGTTGGCTTCGGTTCATCACCGAAGATCTATTGTCGGCAGGCTATGAACTCGTCCTGGCGGTAGACCTCAGAAAAGGTTCCCGTAAAGTGATCGAGGAACACCTGGGCGACCTGTCTAAACAGGTTGAATTGATTTCCGCGGTCGATGAAAACGGCCGACCGCGCCAGGGCGACACAGCAGCGTCTATTGCAGCATGCCTAAATGAATCTAAGGCTCCGCATGCTTTTCTCTGCGCATTTGACGAACTGGCATCCAAAGCGTTTCGCCGGACAGCCCTCGGATTCCCTTTATCCCCCATTTTACGCGGTCGGATCGGCGGGATCTACCACCGGCCCAGGTTTACCGATGCCCCCTGGTGGTCCCCGAATCGATTTCTCAAAACCATTGGTTTTAAAAAGTTCGTTTCGAAAAACTGGGTGAAACCTTTATTGTTTACGGACGAATATTTGACAAAAGAGTTCAAAACCGCTTTTCCTGGAAAACCGTTTTTCTTTCTTCCCGACCCCTGCCCAGATGACTTTACAGGCGACCCACAGCAGGCACGATCCGCTTTGGGACTTCCTGCCGATTCTTTGATTTTCCTTTTTTTCGGTGTGGGCGCCAAACGAAAAGGCCTGCACCTGGCAGTGGAGGCAATGCTGCGCTTTAAAAAAAAGGAGGCTTTTCTTCTGGTCGCCGGGAAGCAGGACCCATCACCGAAAGTTCGCCGGGGGCTTGATGAATTGGAAAACCAAGATCGGGCACTTCTATTGAATCGGTTCGTTACACATGCGGAAGAGAAATTGTGTTTTCAGGCCGCCGACGTCGTTTTATTGCCGTACCTCAACCATTTTGGAACCAGCGGAATTCTTTCCAGGGCGATGGCGACCGGCAAACCGGTCATCGCATCCGATGAACAACTTCTCGGACACCTCGTAAGAGACAATGAAATTGGATGGAAATTTCCATCCGGCAGTGTCACGGGCTTAACCGAATGCCTTGACCAGGCAAGCAAGATTGACAGGGCGATGATGAAACTGTTCAAAACCAATGCAGCCGGCTATGTTGACCGATATTCACGCAAAAATTACCGTAAAGCTTTGTTGGATGCTCTAACGGCTGCCAACACATGATCAACCGAGATATCTCTCATGCACCGGCACTGGTTCTCATCGCACTGCCGTTTAAAACAGGGGCTGCAGGGCGGGGCCGTGCGAACAATTCGGTGCCCCTGGCCAAATGGACCCGTCCGCCAGGGCGCTGTGGGGCCGAACAGGGCTACAACCGGTGTATCGACGGCGGCAGCCAGGTGCATTGGACCGGTGTCGGTGGTCACGAGCAGGGCTGCCTGATCGTATAATGCGGCCAGCATGGGCAACGTTGTTCGACCGGATAAGTCAGCACAAGGAACGGTCATCATTGCCTGAATGTTTCGGATAACGTTCTCGTCCCCAGGACCACCTGTAAACACAACATCAACATTGAATTCTTTTGCCATTCGGTCGGCCAACTGGGCGAATCGATCGTTTAACCACAGTTTGGTTTCCCACAATGCCACGGGATTAATGGCCACGATGGGTCGATTTCCGTCAATCCCCGAAGAAAACAACAAGGATCGAACCAGATGGGTGTCATTTTCGGCAAAAGGAACATCATAGACTACCGAATCCGATGGAATTCCAATGGCGTCAAGCAACATCAACCCCCGTGTCAGGGCATGGATCTCCATATCCACAGGTGGAATCCGTTCATTCAAAAAGAGGTAGCTGTGCTCCTGGTGCTGCATCCCCTTGTCGAAACCGATTTTTCGCCCTCCCCTTGCCAACCAGACCGGGATCGCACTTTTTAGCAGGCATTGGAAGTCGAACACCATATCATAACGGGTATCCCGCAGGTCGTGCCAAAATTGTTTGACTTCCCCCAATACTTTTCTTCGGCCCGGTCCCTTCAACCGGTGCAACCACTTTTTGCGATTAGACACAATCACGCGGTCCAGTAGCCGATGGCCCATCACAAGGTCGGATGCCGCTTTTTCCACCAACCATGTGATATGAGCGTCCGGATAGTGTGCGTGGATGGCGTTTAAGGCCGGCAGCGTGTGGATAACATCACCGAT
>DAOWNV010000164.1 GCA_030642405.1 Desulfosarcina sp. | reverse complement strand
GTCAACCCGCTTCCCATGACTGCGGCTTTTGCAGGTCCTCCCTTGAACCCTCCCAGCAGGCTGAGTGCCAGCTCGATAAAATACCGGCCGCCGCCGGCCTTATCGAGCATTGCACCGAATAGTACGAAAAGAAAAACGATGGTCGCCGACACATCCAACGGAATGCCATAAATCCCTTCGGTTGACATGGTCATCTGGCCAACGAATCTATTGAGGGAAGTTCCTTTAAAGGCAATGAGGTCCGGCATGTAGGGTCCGGCAAAGGAGTAGATGATAAATGCCCCGGCAATCACCGGCAGGGCTGGTCCAATGACCCTGCGGGAAGCTTCAAGCAAGAGGATAACCAACAAGACACCGATAGCGACATCACGAAATATGGGACTGCCGTATCGCAGCGTCATCTGTTCGTAGTCGATGGCGATATACAGCGCACAAAGGCAGGCGATCAAAGCAACGACATAGTCAAGGATGGGGATCCGGTTCTTAGCAGCCAAAAAATCAAGGCCGAAAAGCGGCTTTTTCAGAAAAGGATAATTCAAGTAGACGACCAACAAAGCAAATCCCAGGTGGATAGCCCGGACAAAGGTGGTATCCAGGATCAACCAGCTGGCGATGGAAAGCTGAAAAAAACTCCAGACCACACAAATCGTGGGGATTACCCACTTGGAGGGTCCCTTGGGCCTTCTGCCCATCCCCTCTTCCTCTTCAGCCATCTGTTTGGCAATTTCTAAACCGTCATCCTTATTGTCGCTTTCCGTCTTGCTCATATACGTCACCTGATTCAAGTTCAGAGAATAGCAAAAAAAGGCAACCGGTCACCATTTTATAAAAAATGGAAACCGACTACCTGTCAGGCACCAGGACGGATTATTTCAGTCCGACCTCTTTGTAATACTTCATGGCACCGGGGTGAAACGGCGCGGAAAGACCGGTCAGCATATTCTCCTTGGTCAAGCCTTTGTATGCAGGATGGAGTTTGGCGAATTTATCGAAATTATCGAAGACTTCCTTAACGATGGCGTAAACGACTTCGTCGGAAACTTTGGCCGATGTAACGAAAGTAGCCTTAACACCAAAGGTTTCAACCGCCTCTTCGTTGTTGGCTGCACCAGGGTAGTTGGACATCAGGGTCTTGGCCGCAGCGTAGTAGGGGTATTTAGCAATCAATTTTTCAGCGTTGGGAATTGCTATGAACTTCACTTTACGGACACCGGCGGTAGCTTCTTTGTAATAACCGCTGGGATGGCCCACGGTGTAAAAAGCGGCATCTATGCGGCCATCCTGGATCAGGCCCGGAGCCTCTGCAGCTTTCAGACTTTCGGCGTGAAAATCTTTTTTGAAATCCAACCCGTTTGCAACCAGAGCATCGATGGCATTTTGACGATACCCGGAACCGACATTTCCGATATTGACACGTTTGCCTTTCAGATCCTGGATGGAATTGATGTTGGCATCCACAGCGGCAATCAGGTCAACGGTTTCAGCATGTATGGAAAAAACCGCCCGCAGGTCTTTCTGAGGGCCTTTGTCCTTCCAGTCGGCAATCCCCTCAACGGCCTGATACTGTCGATCGGACTGGGCAACTCCGAATTCCAGGTCACCGGCCATAATCGAATTTATGTTAAACACCGAACCGCCTGTAGACTCGACTGTGGCACGGATGCCGTATTCCTTGCGTTTGGCATTGACCATTTTAGCAATGGCTCCACCGGTAGGATAGTAGACACCGGTAATGCCGCCGGTACCGATTGTAACAAAAGTTGTTTTTGCCTGCACATCCGCCGGGACAATACCGAATACGAATGTCAGAGCAACAAATAGTGCCAGAATTGATACTTTTCTCATAAGGTTCTCCTCTTCAAATATAAATAACAGGTATTATAAATGGGCCGTCATTGGCCGGGTTACACATGGTATAAAAAGAAACAATTGCCCGAAGCCGAACCAAGGCTCAAGCGATCTCGACATATATTTTAAGGTAAGGTATCCGATTATAAAATAAAAAAGCAGACAAGTGATATTTAATTTAATACAAAATGGGATTAGTGTCAACTTGACAGCGGCGCTGCCACAGTGTAACCGATTTTTTGAATAATGTCGGCTGCACGACATCCATAGTATCCTCCGCCTTGCCGGTAAAACTCGAAACTGCGACTGGATTTCTTGCACCACTGTCAGTAGAGCCATACTGTATGATTATGAAAATTTCCCTTCCACTTGTAACTGTAATTATCCCTACTCACAACCGTGGATGGGTGGTCGCAAAAGCTATCGATTCCGTCCTCGATCAAGATTACTGCAATGTTGAACTGATCGTAGTGGACGATGGCTCAACAGATAACACCGCCACTTTGCTGTTCGGCTATGGGGATCGTATTAGGGTGATCACGCAGGACAACCGGGGTGTCAGTGCCGCCCGAAATGTCGGCATCCGAAAAGCAAAAGGAGATCTGATCGCACTATTGGATTCGGATGACGCGTGGTTACCGGGCAAACTCAGCGTTCAGGTGAACTTTTTCATGGAACATCCCGACTGGCTGATCTGCCAGACGGAAGAACAATGGATTCGCAACGGTGTACGGGTCAACCCGGGAAGACGCCATCGTAAAGAATCAGGTTGGATCTTTGAAAGAAGCTTGGCCCTGTGCCTGGTAAGCCCGTCTGCAGTAATGATAAGAAAATCACTTTTTAATGAGGTTGGACTGTTCGATGAGAATTTTCCCGCCTGCGAGGATTACGACCTGTGGCTTCGCATAGCCTGGAAATATCCCATCCATTTGATCAACCAGCAGTTGATCGTTAAACACGGCGGTCATGCAGATCAGTTATCGCGTATGCCCGAATTGGACAAATATCGAATTCAATCCATTTGCCGTCTGCTGAACAGGAAATGTCTATCACACGACCAAGAAAGGGCCGCCCTGACTAAACTGAAAACCAAATGTGCCATCTACGCGAAGGGCTGTCGCAAGCGCAATCGTATCAAAGATGCCGATTATTATGAGACGTTGCCGGATAAATATAGCTGATGGGACAAACTGGGTCAGTATTTGTATGGATTGAGGTCCCCTGATCCCATGCACCATAAATGATGCCGGTCAAACGTCCCATGCCCCCATACCTTTTATTTTACCGAGTATTTTAGTTCGACCGCCCAACTTTCCAAAACAGGGATTGACTTAATCATCCCCTGGTCTTTCAAAAAACGGGCAAACCGTATGTATCGGTTTTGATCCAGTGCACCTGGACGCAGAGCAAAGCGGGGCAAGGTATCCTTCCAGGCCAGGCGATTCAGCTCGTCATCAAGATTTTTCCGTCCCCGGATAAACAGTCGCCAGCTTTTTTCGGGATGATTCACCAAAAATTGTACGCCGGCCTCGATGCTATCCACAAAAAGTCTCAGCGCTTCGTCCTGGATACGGTTACGATGAGCAATAAGAATGAGTTCATCATAAGATGGAATGCCGTGCTCTTCAACAAAAAAGGCGCGGCCCGGCTTTTTATTGATGTTCATCTGATTCAGCTCGAAGTTTCGGAAGGCGCCAATGACGGCATGGGTTTGGCCGGCAAACAGAGACGGTGACAATGAAAAATTAACGTTCACCAGCGTCACATCTTCCAAGGATAGCCCATGTTCGGCGAGCATCACTTTAAGTAGTACGGTTTCAAAACCACCGATCGAATAACCGATCGTCTTTCCTTTCAAATCGGCCGGTGAGTGAATCGGTCCGTCAGCCAGAACCACCAGAGCATTAAGGGGGGTTGCAATCAACGTTGCCACACGAACCAGAGGCAACCCCTGGTCCACCTGCAAGTGGTGTTGGTACTGATAAGATACGGCCAGATCCACCTTGCCGGCTGCCACCAGCTTGGGAGGGTCATTTGGATTGGATGGGGCAATAAAGTTGATCTTCAGGCCGCGTTCTTCAAAAAAACCCTTTTCCAGGGCCACAAAAAGGGGGGCATGATCCGGATTGACGAACCAATCCAGCATGACGTCCAATTCCTTTAAGTCTGCGGCTGTACCCGGGACTCCTGAAAAAAGTACAGCCCAACAAATAATAACGATAACCATGGTTTTTTTCATAATTCATCTCCTTATTATTCGGATTGCCAGAAGACCAGACGTCGCAACCCGGCATCGATGATAAAGTAGAGTATCAAGGCCATGACGGTTAGAAGCGCCAAAGCGGCAAACATCATGTCGATCTGCATGCGTGCGTTTGCGTGCAGCATGTAAAAACCCAACCCGGCGCTTGAACCGACCCATTCACCAACTACCGCACCGATGGGGGCTACGGCTGTTGCCACCCTTAGTCCGGAAGCTAACGCCGGTAAAGCCGCCGGCATCCGAATCTGAAGAAGGATCGCATAGGGCTGGGCATCCATTACTTGTGCCAGTTCAACCAATTGAGGCTCGGTACGGCGAAGTCCATCATAAAAGGCCGCGGTTACGGGAAAAAAAATGATCAGCACGGCCATCGCAATTTTGGAGGCCATCCCGTAACCGAACCACAAAACCAGCAATGGAGCCAACGCAAAAACCGGTATAGCCTGGCTAATAACCAATACAGGCATCAACCAGTGTTTGATGCCGCGCGAGATCATCATCAACAAAGCACTGCCTGCACCGAACAAAGTGCCGATAGCTAACCCGGCAACTATCTCGAAAAGGGTTATGCCGGCATGATAAAATAACTCCGGCACATGGCCCAGCAGCGCCAGTATAACCGATTGGGGCGCCGGCAGGATGTAAGGCGGCACCTGGGTAATCCATACCACTACCTGCCAAAGAAGAATCAGGCCGATAGCGATGATTCCGACACGAGGCAGGTGCATCAGTTTCCTTTTTCTACCAGTTGGGCGAGCAATTGTGCATACATGGGGGTTATCATTTCCAGATCCGGAGGACGGGGGGGCGTTCCCGGCGGTATGAAAACACGACTCAAACGAACCGGACGTTCTTTCATGATGAAAATTCGATGCCCTAAACGCAAGGCTTCCCAAGGATCGTGGGTCACCAGAAGAACCGTCGAGCCCTTGACCAACCGGGCTGCAAGATTCTGAAGTTTAAGGCGGGTAAGGGCGTCCAGGGCGGAAAAAGGCTCGTCCATCAAGATAACCGGGCGCTCCTCCATGAGGGTACGCAACAGGGCTGTTCTTTGGCGCATACCACCGGAAAGCGATGCCGGGAAGGCCTGGCTGTGGTCACCCAGCCCGACCGATTCCAAAAGTTCCAATGCACGCTGACGAAGATCGGGTCCCGTTGTGCAACGCAACCGCGCGCCCAACAATACGTTGTCCAATACCGTTAACCATGGAAGCAGTAGATCTTTTTGCGCCATCCAGGCAATCCGGCCTCGAACGCGGTTATGCCCGGCAAATTGAATTCGCCCTGAAACGCCTCGGGTCAGACTGCCGGCAATAATCCGTAAAAGCGTTGATTTGCCGCATCCGCTGGGACCTAACAGACATGTACACTGACCAGCAGCAATGGTAAAAGCAAAATCCTCAAATAACAACGGTTCGGTGTATCCGAAAGCAAGCTGCTCTATTCGAATTTCCGGGGCTTTTGAAAACGCCTGTTGTATATAGGGTCGATCAGCTTGGATAACATCACCCCCAACCACTATCTGATCCTGCGATAGTTATTTTACGACGGTACTTTTTAAACCATTTGGTCGTATTCATTTTATTTTTGCTTGTCTCACGATTTCGTGTAGACGTCTGGTGGCCAACGTTGGATCATCTGCTGACACGATAGCCGATACGACGGCCACCCCATCCGCCCCGTTTTGAATGACCTTATAAACATTGTCGGTATTTAATCCACCGATACCTACCAAAGGAATATCTATTACAGCCCTGATCTCCCGCAGACCCTTCAATCCCAAAGGGGGCTCCGTGTCGGTTTTGGTTGGAGTTGCATAGATGGGACTGACCCCTATATAATCGGCACCGTCGCTTTGGGCGGCAATGGCATCGTTTAACGACCCTGCCGAAATACCAATAATCATAGTATCAGGCAAAAGCTCCCGTGCCATACGGCATGATAAATCTTTTTGCCCCAAGTGAACTCCATCCGCCTTGACCGCAAGGGCCACGTCAATGCGGTCGTTGATTATCAGTGGAATGTTATGCCGGGCAAGCAGATCTCTGATCGCCTGGGCTTCTTCAACAAATTCCCGAGTGCTGCATGTTTTTTCACGCAATTGGACGCAGGAGACGCCACCATGTATTGCCGCCTGGATAATATCGAAGGTCTTCCTCTCCCGGGCCAATTTCCTGTCGGTTACCAGGTAAACTGAATAATCCATCATCATGCATCTACTGTAATTTTGGCACGGGAAAGAAGATCCTCCGGGGAAATGGTGTACAGTGCATCAAGCAGGGCAACCATGAAACTGCCTGGTGCCTTTGCCTTCTCAGCGGCTATTTCCCCGGCCAGTCCAAAATAGGCCAAGGCGGTGGTTGCCGCGCTTACCGGATCGTTATCAACAGCTAAAAACGCACCTGTAATGGCTGTG
>DAOWNV010000337.1 GCA_030642405.1 Desulfosarcina sp. | reverse complement strand
GTCGATCTGTTTTCGTGAGAAATTATTACAGCCCTTGGCATTCAGGGCTTTTACAATGCCCCCTTTTTTTACTACGCTGGAGAACACCTTGAACCCGGATCCCTCAACAATGTCTGAGATATTCTTCAACTCGAGATCGAACCGGGTGTCGGGTTTGTCAAGACCGAAACGGTCCATGGCTTCTGCATAGGAGAGTCGGGGAAATGGATGGGGAAGTTCCTCGCCCAGGATTTCTTTGAACAGGCTGACCATCATCCCTTCGCTGATTTCCATGATGTCTTCTTCCCCCACGAAAGACATCTCCATATCAATCTGGGTGAACTCGGGCTGCCTGTCCGCTCTTAAATCCTCATCCCGAAAGCAGCGGACTATTTGGTAGTAACGGTCAAACCCAGAGACCATCAGCATCTGTTTGAACAACTGAGGTGATTGGGGCAGAGCATAAAACTGGCCGGGGTTGACGCGGCTGGGCACCAAATAATCCCGGGCACCTTCAGGTGTGCTTTTTGTCAGAACCGGTGTCTCGATGTCCAAAAAACCGTTTCCGTTGAGATAATTGCGTACCGATATGTTTGCATTGTGCCGGGTAATTATGTTGCGCTGCAGGGGAGGGCGCCGTAAATCCAGATGCCGGTTTTTAAGCCGGATGACTTCTGATACCTCCACACTGTCCTCGATCATGAATGGTGGTGTTTTTGCCGGATTAAGAATCCTAAGCTCTTCCACAAGAATTTCGATTTCACCGGTGTACAGTTTGGGATTGATCATCCCCTCGGGGCGGGGTTCCACACGGCCACGAATACCCAGGACGAACTCATTTCGGAGAGCATGAGCTTTGGAGTGGATTTCGGGATTGATTTCCGGATTAAAAACTACCTGTGTAATGCCCTTGCGGTCTCGAAGATCGATAAAAATAACACCGCCGTGATCGCGTCTCCGCAGGACCCAGCCCATCAGAACCACTGTCTCTCCAATATTTTGGGCGGTTAAGGCGCTGCAGTGATGCGTTCTTCTCATATCACCGAGGATATCAGCCAATGGAATGCTCCTTTCAAATGAAGAACAATTCTTATACTTAAATATTTCTATTGTTCACAAGTTTTGGAAAATGTTTGCTTTATTTTTTCTACAACCAAATCCAGGGGGATTTCTTTTTGGGTTTTCGCAGCCATATCTCTCAGCACGGCTACACCTGAATCGAGTTCACTTTCACCCAAGATCAGGACGTGCCCGGCACCTGCCCGGTTTGCCTGTTTCATCTGAGCCTTCAGGCTTTTACGCCTGTACTCCAATGTTGTGCAAATACCATTGCTTCCTAACTCGGCCGTCCACTTAAAGGCCAGTTCCTTTGCCTGTTTCCCCAAAGCGGCAATAAAAAGGTCGGGTGTTTTCAAAACAGCAGGGTTGCAGGTTGAGACAATTTCCGCCAGTCGGTCGAAACCAATGGCAAAACCGATGGCCGGCGTCTGCGGACCGCCCAGAGAACGGACCAAGCCGTCGTATCGACCTCCGCCGGCTACTGCACTTTGTGCTCCTAATGCGCCGGTTTGAATTTCAAAAGCGGTGCGGGTATAGTAATCCAGCCCACGAACCAGTTGCTTGTCTATGGTAAATGGAACATCCAACATGCTTAACAGATCAGTGACCGTCGAAAAATGATCACGGCAGTCGTCGCATAAAAAATCGATAAGGGCAGGTGCACCGGCCATAGCCTCTTTGCAGCCTGGAACCTTGCAATCCAGGACCCGTAAAGGGTTGCGGTCCTTTCTTCGCAGGCATTGCTTGCATAAAGCTTCCGATGCGTCGTCCAGCAACGACGAAAGGGCTTCTTTGAATCGGGGCCGGCAGTTGGGACAACCCAGAGAGTTGATATGGGCAGTCGTATCGGTCACATTGAGGCGATTGAAAAGGGTGTGCAAAAGAAAAATCAATTCCACATCTGCGTAAGGTTCTTCAATTCCGAAAATTTCCGCATCTATCTGGTAAAATTGACGGTACCGACCCTTTTGTGGCCGCTCTCTTCTAAACATAGGACCGATTGTGTAAAATTTTTGAACCGGATTCTGAGCATACATTTTATGCTGTATGTAGGATCTGCAGATGGATGCCGTTGCCTCCGGGCGTAAGGTCAACAGATCGCCTTTTCGGTCGGGAAATGTATACATCTCCTTTTCCACGATATCCGTGTCTTCTCCGATGCTTCGGGCGAACAGTTGAGTCTTTTCCATAATAGGAATACGGATTTCCCTGTAGCCGAAATCTTCAAAAAGAGTGATGGCTGTCTTTTCTATGGTTTGCCACAGCTCTGTTTCACCTGGGAGAATGTCCTTAAAGCCTCTGATCAGTTGGATGGTTGGTTGAATGGTTGGTTGGCTCATTCGGATTTCAAACCTTTTAAACACTTCCCATCAGACATTTCCAAAAGTGTCGATTGTGTTACGCGTTTCGGTATCCTGATGTTGATTTTAAAAAACTTCACATTTATCCCAAATTATCCAATGTAGTCAACCTTATTTTAAATATGGCGGCAGGGTAAACGCATTTCTTTTTTCATTTGGATTTTTCCGTAGAAGATTCGTAAAAATGGAAAATGCCCAATGGAGATATTCTGTTTGTGCACAGGCCTATTATTGACAGGGATTCATTTTTTGGATATCGTTAACTAAAACCGTTATAAAGAAATCAACCCTCCAAATTCAGGATAAAACAATGATTATCGGACTGGATGTTGGCGGTACCCATGCGGATGTGGTTCTTTTAGGTCAGGAAGGGCTGATCAGACAAATCAAAGTACCTAC
>DAOWNV010000040.1 GCA_030642405.1 Desulfosarcina sp. | reverse complement strand
CTGCACATAGACCCCGAATTCGCCAAAATGGGTGGTTTTGATACTCCTATCTTACATGGCCTGTGCAGCTACGGTTTTGCAGGCCGTGCTATTTTGAACAGTATCTGCGATAATGATCCCGCCCGTCTAAAGTCCTTTGGCGTGCGGTTCATGAATGTTGTCTTTCCAGGTGAAACCCTAACAACAAAGGGATGGAAGATCGGCGACAAGAAATATGTAGTTCAAACCGAAGGTGGAGATGGTCGGATTGTTCTGGGAAACGGCATTGTGGAAATTGCTTAGGATTGGGGATGAAATTAATTCCCCGTAATTGCGCCGGGCTTGGGGTCGTCTTCAAGGCGCATCAACTGTTGCATACTCGTAAGTCTGTGGCCGTTGATGCAACACAGAAGACGGGCGCTGGAACAAGCAATTTAGGGTAATTAATAAAATTCACAATCCTTTAAGATTGGGGATGAAAGACACGACAAGACAATAAAAACCATGCCTGAAAAGAACGATGAGGGACCGGAATGAAAGTCCAAGGAATTGGCTTGCGTCTCTTATCAGGAAATTTGATTGTATTTATGTTTTCGAGATAGACCAAATATTATAAAAGGAGGTTATTGAAATGGTTGGAATTACTTCTTACGGTGGATATATCCCGCGGTTGCGGTTGCAGCGCAGTGTGGTTTATGCGGCCAATGCCTGGATCGCACCGGGATTGTTTGGCTCAGCAGGTGGTGAGCGATCTGTTGCCAACTGGGATGAAGATAGCGTGACTATGGCCGTGGAAGCCGCCCGGGAATGTATCAAGGGTTTTGACAAGGAGCACATTGATGCCCTCTACATGGCATCGCTTAGTTTTCCTTTCAAGGATCGGCAGAATGCCGGTATTGTGGCACGAGCCCTTAATCTGAGAGAAGAGCTGGAGTCGGCAGATTTTACGTCGTCTTCGAGATCTGGTGTATCAGCTCTGGCGGCGGGATTGAATTCGGTCCAGGCTGGATCGACGCGCAACACGTTGGTTACAGTGGGAGACCGACGTATCACGAAAATGGCTTATACTCACGAACTACTTGCCGGCGATGGGGCTGCAGCCTTAATGCTGGGAACCGATGATGTGATCGCCGAATTCAAGGGGTCTTTTACGATTACGTCGGATTTTATCGATCATTTCCGCGGTCAGGATGAACCGTTCGACTACAACTGGGAAGAACGCTGGATACGGGACGAGGGTTATTTCAAGATCGCTCCTCGGGCCATTGAGGGATTGTTGAATAAGACAGGGGTTGCCGGAGAGGATATCAGTGCTTTCATTATGCCTTGTCCTTTCGGTAAAGCCACTCATAAGATTGCCGCCGGTTGCGGTATCGCAGTTGAGAAGGTAGCAGATAACCTGCACAAGGTGTGCGGGGACACAGGTGTTGCACATCCGCTGGTTATGTTGGTTGCGGCGTTGGAGAAGGCTGCGCCCGGCGACAAGATCATTGTAGCGTCCTTTGGAAATGGATGCACAGCCCTGATGTTCGAAGTGACCGACAATATCAAGCGGGTCAGTGGAATTAAAGGGATCCAAGGCTGCCTCAAGGACCGCAAAGAGGACCAGAATTACATGAAGTTCCTGGCGCACCGAGGATTATTGCAGCAGGATTTGGGCATGAGGACCGAAGCGGACTGGAAGACGTCGTTGACGGCACTTTACCGCCACCGAGGACAGATTCTCGGCATGGTGGGTGGTAAATGTACCAAATGCGGAACAAATCAGTTTCCCAAGTCCAATATGTGCGTCAATCCCGAGTGTAATGCTGTGGGTACTCAGGAGGATCACGAGTTTGCCGACAAGCCGGGTAAAATCATGAGCTACACCGGCGATCTGTTAACCTTTTCGCCGGATCCACCCGCCCACTACGGCATGATTACTTTTGCCGACGGCGGCAGGGGCATGTTCGATTTTACCGATTACGAAAACGGAAAGATCGAGGTCGGTCAGACGGTGCGGATGGTTTTTCGCATCAAGGTTATCGATCAGGCGAGAAATTTTATTCAGTATTATTGGAAAGCAAAACCGATTATCAATAGCGAGGAGGACTAAAAATGGCTGATGGTATAAAGGATAAGGTTGCAATAATCGGCATGGGATGTACCCGTTTCGGCGAAAGATGGGATGCAGGCCCTGAGGATTTGATGATCGAGGCTTTTGAGGAGTGTCTCCAAGATGCCGGTATCGAACGCAAGCAGATCGAAATGGCCTGGTATGGCCACTGCATCAGCAAAGTTGGGACAGGCCCTGGTGGAACAGCGTTGGCAACAGCTTTGAGGTTGCCTTATATCTCGGTCACGCGTGTGGAGAACTTTTGTGCAACTGGTACCGAGGCTTTGAAAGGCGCCGCATACGCAGTCGCCTCCGGAGCCTGCGATATTGCTCTGGCGCTGGGTTTGGAAAAATTGAAGGATGTTGGATACGGCGGATTGCCTGCTTTTGACTCCGGTGCCGGTCCATTGAACAGCCAAACTATGCCGAACATATCGGCACCGGGTTCCTTCGCTCAATTGGCCAGTGCCTATCGTGCCAAGCACGGTATTTCGTATGAAGACCTGAAAAAGGCTATTGCCCATGTTTCGGTGAAAAGCCACGCCAACGGGGTCAAGAATCCCAAGGCTCACCTGAGGAAGCCGATTAGTTTGGAACAGGTGCTGGGCGCCCCGATTATCGCCGATCCGCTTGGTCTGTTCGACTGTTGCGGAGTGAGCGACGGTTCGGCTTGCGCCATTGTGACGACGCCGGAGATCGCTAAATCCCTTGGTAAGACCGACCTGGTATCCATCAAGGCGATTCAGGGGGCTCTCAGCAACGGAGAAGAAAGTGGTTTCAACCAGTGGGATGGTACGGGTTTCGCAACTACGCGCCGGGCCGCCAAGATGGCATACAAGGAAGCTGGAATCAAGAATCCAAGAGAAGAACTGTCCATGTTTGAATGCCACGACTGCTTCTCCATAACGGAGTTCGTCACCTACGAAGACCTTTATATTTCACCGGAAGGCGGTGCTCTAAAGGATACAATGGACGGTTTTTACGATGCCGACGGCAAGATACCGGCGCAGATCGATGGTGGCTTGAAATGCTTCGGTCATCCCATAGGTGCATCAGGGCTCAGGATGATATATGAAATGTATCTGCAGATACTGGGTCGGGCCGGAGATCGTCAGTTAAAGGATCCTCGGCTTGGATTGACCCACAACCTGGGTGGTTTTCCCAGCTCCAACGTTAACGCTATTTCTATTATCGGACGTTACGAATAAGGAACAGTATGATTGATTCTGCTGCCGTCATGTTTTAAATTGATGGATCATGACGGTAGCAGGTTACAGTCGTCCATTTTCTGCATTGAAAGCAGCCGTTCCAGGCACGGTCCCCGAAGACGAATAAAAACCAAAAAAATTGAAGCTCACTCAAGTCGGCAATGAATGTGAGTCTGAATGCCTTTTCGCCGGAAGCCGCTATTGGACCGGACAATAGCAATCTATAAGAAATTAATTATCGAGGTAATTATGGATTTTGGATTTAGTGAAGAACAGGAGCTGTTTAGAAGAGAGATCCGGGAATTCGTCCGGAAAAACCTGTCACCCGATAGATACTGGGGTTTGTTGGACGAAGGCGAAACCGACGAGGATTGGGCGTTTATTATGTCGATTTCGAAAAAACTGGCGGAAAAAAAATGGCTGACCCTATCCTGGCCGAAAGAGTATGGCGGATTGGCGGTATCTCACGTACAGAGCATGATATTTGAGCAGGAAGTCGGATACTGGGGCATTCCCGGAACTTCCATGGGAATCAGCGGTACAAGCTGGGTTGGTCCGTCGCTTATGCTTTTTGGAACCGATGAGCAAAAAGAGACTTTCCTTCCACCGATTGCTGCCGGAGATGAGGACGGTGTCTGGTGCACGGGCTACAGCGAGCCCGATTCCGGAAGCGATCTGGCCAGCCTGCAGACTTTTGCTGAAAGAGTTGGTGACGAATATGTGATAAACGGTCAGAAAGTCTGGACGAGTTGTGCACACCGAGCGAGATGGATGTGGTTAGCTGCCCGGACCAACCGGGATGTCAAGAAGAAGCATCACGGCATCAGCCTGTTTCTTGTCGATATGCAGAGCCAGGGGCTGAAGGTCAATCCTTTGAGAAATTTCGTTGGCCAACATTTTTTTAACGAGGTGTTTTTTGACGACGTTAAGATTCCGGCAAAAAATTTGGTTGGAGTTGAAAACAAGGGCTGGAGCCAACTCATGACGGCCCTGTCGTTTGAAAGGGGTTTAGCTCTTGGGGCGAGCGGTACGATGAAGCGGATGCTGGAGGAACTGACTGAATTTGCCAAAGAGTCAGGTAGTATTCGCGATCCGTTGGTGCGAGCAAGGCTCGCTGATTTTTTCATGGAGGTGGAGAAGTTGAGCCTGCTTGGACAGGAATCCGTCTGGAAAGCCGAACGCGGAGATATAGTGATTTATGAACCGTCAAGGGACAAAGCCAACATGGATGAGATACTTGACGAACTTTCACGATTCGGAGCCGATATGCTGGGTGGGTATTCCCTGGTGCATCCGATGCATAAGAATAGTCGCTGGACCCGCCTGAAAGGTATGATTGAACAGGCTTATTATTTTGTCATGGGGATGGCCGTCGCCGGAGGTACAACCGACACCCAGCGTAATATTGTCGCTAACTTTGGGCTGAAACTGCCGCGATCATAACCAGGAGGAAGTAGGAAATGGATTTAGCATTGACCAAAGATCAGGAGATGATTCAAAAATCGTCCCGGGAATTTTTTAAAAAGGAGTGCCCTACCGATGCGGTAAGGGATATGCGTGCAAAAGACCAAGGGTACGATAAGAAATTATGGAAGAAGATGGTGAAGCTGGGATACTCGGGCTTGGTTTTTCCCGAGGAGTACGGCGGGTCTGACGGCGACTTTGTTGAGCTGGCCCTGTTGATGGAAGAGATGGGCAGGGCGCTTGTGCCTTCACCTTTTTTCCCAACTATTCAATGTGCCCTTGCGTTGCTGCAGTTTGGTAGCAAAGAGCAAAAAGCCAAGTTCTTGCCCGGTATTGCGGAGAAAGGAACGACCTGGTCCATTGCCCATAGCGAGCGAAGTGGCAGGCTTAATACTTCCGACATCGAAATGATGGCCGTAGCTGAAGGTGATGGGTTCAATTTGAGCGGGACCAAACTTTTTGTTCCTTATGCCGCCACAGCCGGGAGATTTCTGGTTACCTGTCTCACCAAAGCCAATGAAGAAGCGGGCAATGGCGAAAACGGTATAACTGTTTTTATTGTAAATCCCAAAGCGGACGGTGTCCGGATTGAGGGCGTACCGACTGTGGCACAGGACGGCCGTTGTGAAGTTACGTTTGAGAACGTTCACGTTTCCGAAATCGATATACTTGGGAGCCTCGGTAAGGGAGCAGATATTATCGATACAATTATTCAGCAATCGGCAGTTCTCAAGGCGGCGGAAATGTACGGGGGTGCGCGAGCTGTATTAGAACTAACGGTAAACTACACCAAAGAGCGAAAGCAGTTCGACAGACCATTGGCATCATTTCAAGCGGTTCAACACCGGCTGGTAAACCTGATGACGGAAATAGACGGGTTAAAATACCTGGTATTCAAGGCCGCCTGGGGATTTGCCAAGAACAACCCTGACCGGAGCATTAATTCCGCGGCAAAGCTCAAAGCCAATGCCGTGCATTCCGCCGTTTGCCGGCAGGGTATGTATCTGCACGGGGCGATCGGCTGGACTGAGGAGATGGATATCGGGCTCTATCATCGTCAAACGCGCGCTATGGATTTCGACGGAGGGTCATCAGATCTGCACCGGGAGGTGATTGCTTGTGAAATGGAAAAACGAACACCCCTTTATAAACAGGTGCCGGCCTGATCAAGAATGAATCTCAACCATCGGATGTTTCTGCACTTGAGTAGACGGCGACGGGACGGGTTTTACCTTTTACTATTTTTTCAGGAATTGGCTTAAGGTTAAACTCCGTCCCAAGCTGATTTTTTACACATTGTTAATACAAACCTGGGCCTTATTTGCCATGTACCAATCCAACCTCAGTACAGGGCAATCCTAATTATCATTCAGCCACCAGAACTCCATGGGATCAAATGGTTTATCCTTATAATGTCCTGCTTTTTCCAGATAAACTTTGTATTCATATAATGCGGCTAATACCTTGGCAGCTCGAACCGGTGAGGGAAGCATGCAAAACCCCTTCTTCCAGAGTAGGTGTCTCCTGAGTAAAGGTTGTGGTCAGAACCGGTTTTTTATATTGTTTTATCCATCTGTGGATCAATTGTGGGAATTCCGAACCAATATTTAGCAAGGCTTGAGTAAAGGCATCATAATTTCCATCGGCATCTTTAAAATGTTCCATATGTTCGATAAAATCATCAGGTACCCCGGAAAGATCTCCAAAACCCATAAAGAAAATTGCATCTGTTTCATCGAGCTGTAACAACATTTCAGCAGCTTTAAAATAGGCAGGGAAATCCCGATCGCCTGCTGGATCAACTGGATTGCCTCGACTCCAGCGAGGTGGAAAGATCTTGTCAAATTCGGTAATGGTCTTGGCCGGCAGATCAATTACATCAAGATCAAGGATAGCGCAGGCATCAGCGCATAAAACACCGTAACTGCCTCCTGGCGTGACAATCACTACTTTATTATTTTTCGGCAGTGGTTGGAGTAAAAAACCCATGGTGTAATCCAGTAGTTCTTCTGATGTATCGGCTCGTATAATTCCGGCTTGCTTGAAAACCACATCATATAGAGTATTTGATCCAGCCAGAGCTCCTGAATGGGAACTTATAGCCTTGGCAGCAGCCTCTGTTTTCCCAGGCTTTATTATAATAACCGGCTTTTTCCTCGTTACTTTTTTCACTTTTTCGATAAACCGTTGACCATCATTAAGGCCTTCAATATATGCCAGAATTACTTTTACTTCCGGATCAAGACCAAAATGCTCAATATAGTCTTCTATTTGAATATCAGCGGTGCAACCGCAACTCACATATCTTTGAAAACCGACCCCGCGGTCATAACCCGAGCCTACAATGGCTCCGCCCACATTCCCTCCCTGGGAAACAAAGGCAATTGGGCCGGACTTAACCCGCAGAGGAAACATAAATGCTCGCAATTCGGAAGTTGCACTCCAGAGCCCCATGCAATTAGGTCCGACAACACGAATATCCCCCTTACGGGCAATTGCCATCATCTCATCTTGCAGAGCAAGGCCCTCTTTTCCAATTTCGGCAAAACCAGCTGATATAACAACACAGGCCTTAACTCCCTTTTCAAGACAATCCTGCATAACCTGAACAACATATACCGATGGTATTACGATAATTGCCAAATCCACCGGCTGATTTTCTGGAATATCTTTGACACTTTTATAGGCCTTTTGCCCCACCACTTTTTTTTCCCTGATATTAACCGGATAAACAGGGCCTTTAAAACCATCCATGGCGCTAGTTATAGTTGAAAAGCCCCATTTGTTTGAATTATTTGTCGCCCCAATTACAGCAATTGCCCGCGGATTAAAAAGCGGGTCTAATTTTTTTTCAATATCATCTGTTTTGTTCATTTATGTTTTGATCCTTAGAATTTTAGCTAAATTAGCTGGTTTTTTGTTTGATGGAATAATTTTTATTGATTAGTTGTTTCAAATCCTGAGTTTCAAATTTTTCGGTTATGTTATAAAGGGTTTGCTGCTCCTCCTTGTTTAAAACAGAAAGAAAAGATTGATTGGTTTCATTATAAAGTCTGGTTAAATCTTTTTGCATATCAATAGCTTTATCCGTAAGACAAATTTCTATTGCCCTCCGATCATGGGGAACTGCCTTTCTTTTTATCAGATTATCCCTTTCCATCCGATCCAGCATTCCGGTGAGAGTGGCTTTATCTAAGCCGGCTTTTTTTGATAAAACACTTATTAAAATACAATCTTTTTGATAAAGTGATAGTAAAAGAAAAAACTGGGCTGTTGTTAATCCAAAGGGAATCAGACTTTCGCGCATCGCTCGTAAAAGCTTCCGACCGGTTCTTACAACCAAGATACACAGGCTCTTTTGCAGTTCCATATTATTTTCTTGTTAGCTAGTTTATGACCTCGAGTTAATAACTTTTTTATATTGTGATCCATCTTTGTTAATACACTGATAGCTAGTATATTAACTAAACTATGGTTCGTCAAGCTCACATTACTTATTTTGGACAAAATAAAAGAGCCTGTTATTTAGAATAAACCATAATAACAGGCTCTTTGAGGAGATTTATTTAACTATTTAATGGCTATTTCTGCAGGAAAGGCATGACCATTCCCATCTCTTCCATGGCGTTAGAAGGAACGGCATAACCCTTTTCCTCACGAACGGTATCAAAATTGTCACGTATATCTTCAATAGAGACATCATCCTTATAATATCCCTGAGTGGCGCCGACGAAAACACGAGCAACACGGCCTGCCGCAGCTGAATAGATCTCTCCGGTAACAGGGCACTCTTCATGAGCCAGATAGCCCACAATGGGAGATACCTGCTCAATCCTCATCATTTTGGCCATATCACCTAATATATCTTCCGTCATACGTGTAAGCGCCCCGGGAGCCAGTACATTGACCTTGATGTTGTATTTCGCTCCTTCAATGGCCCAGACTCGGCTGACACCTACAATCCCCATCTTTGCTGCTGCGTAGTTGGTTTGACCAAAGTTACCAAATAGACCAGCAGCAGAAGTAGTATTAATGATTCGTCCATAGGTCTGTTGGCGCATAATACCCCAGGCTGCCTGCGTTGTCCAAACAGTACCCTGTAAATGTACGTCCAAAACGGGATTGTAAAACTCAGGTGTCATGTTGGTAAAAGACTTATCTCTGAGTATTCCGGCATTATTGACCAGAATATCAATACGCCCATAATTATCCATGGCGGTCTTGATGATTCCAGTAGCTGCTTCGCGGTCGGAAACAGAATTCGTATCAGCAACTGCTTCACCACCAGCAGCTTTAATTTCATCCACGACCAGTTGAGCAGGACCGACTGAAGAACCCGAACCATCAACGGTTCCTCCCAAGTCGTTTACAACAACTTTGGCACCTCTTGACGCAAACATCAACGCATGGTTCTTCCCCAGACCATTTCCTGCTCCGGTGATAATCGCAACTTTTCCATCGAAACGTAATTCTGACATGATCAAATCCTCCAAATGTGTGATTTATAAGTGTACTATCGATTAAATAAAAATAAGGGAAAAAGACTTATGATCAACATCGCTGATATTGGTATAAATTAGTATCACATCAACCAATTCAGGTAAAGGCTTCTCAATTTTCAGAACAACAAATCTAATTTTCGTAGACAAATCAAACAGGACGATTTCCCTGTTTTCTATTGGGGCGTGGACTAACCCGTTTTTTCAGGGACTTGCCCATTTTAAGGGCTTTAATAATAACCTCTCTGGTTTTTGAAGGATCGATGATATCATCAAAAAAGTCCCATCGAAGATTGGCAGCTGATTTTATTGGATCAACATATTGATCGAAATACTCTTTTTTCTTAACATTAGCGTATTCCATGCGGTCTTCCTGCGGCAGCTCTTTTATTTTACGGTCGTACATAATCGCAATGGCACCGTCCGCCCCCATTGGTGCATATTCTCCAGTCGGCCAGACGTAAACAAAATCAGCGGCGTGCGGTTTGGCGCAGAATATAGGCAAAGTCCCACCATACGCTTTACGCACTAAAATGCAAATTCGTGGTACAGTGGCGCAGTTGGTCGTGTGCAACAATTTTGTTGCATGCCGAATGACACCTTTTCTTTCCCAATCGTCACCAACGGTTATTGCCGGAGTATCGATAAGGTAGACCAGCGGAATATTGAAACAATCACAAAAAGTAATAAACCGAGCAACTTTATCACAAGAATCCGGTTCCAGACACCCCGCCAAATAAGCGGGATTACCGGCATAGATACCACAAGCATGGCCATTGAAATGGCAGAAGCCGACAATGGCACTTCTGGCGTAGTTGTCCATGATTTCGAAAAAACGGCCGTCATCAATAATCAAATTAATAATATCGTGCATATCATAAGTCCGCCTGGGATCAGCCGGCAATATTTCAAACAGTTTTTTTTCACTTCGATTCGGCGAATCCGTTGAGCTTTTGTATGGCGGTTGTTCCTCCCAGTTGTCTGGGCAATAGCTTAAAATTGATTTAACCGCCTCAATGGCTTCCTGGTCATCTTCGGCAACATAATGGCAGCTGCCGCTATACTTCATGTGATAATCGGCGCCTCCGATTTCTGAAGTGTCTTCCTGGGTGAGAGCAGCGGTTGCGCGTGGACCGCCCAACCACATTCGGGTTCCTTTGGTGCGGGTCATTATTATAAAATCAGTCAGTAATGGTGAATATGCCTGGCCTGCTGCGCAGCCTCCACACAATACGGTGATTTGCGGAATGACACCCGAATAATTACTCTGCAACCAAAACGTATCATAATAGCCCGGTAAACAAGGAGCCGCTTCGTGCAGGCGGGCACCGGAAGAATCGATAAAACCGACAATGGGCACCTGAAATTCAGCCGCCATTTTAATGGCATTGGCAATCTTAATCTGATGTCCTTCTCCGCTGGAGCCGGCCAATACGGAGTAGTCAGTAGCGTAAGCGCAGACTCTCCTGCCATTGACTTCACCAAAACCGGTAATAACGCCATCGGCAGGAGTCTGATATTCCTCCATTCCCATGCCTTTAATCTGACTTTCGCCAAATGCCCCATGCTCTACGAATGTGCTTTCATCAAAAAACAGCATGATGCGATCTCGGGCTGTAATATTTCCTCTTTCCCGAAGTTTGTTTAGCAGTTTTTCGCTTCCCATTTTCATAATCTGGTCACGCTTTTTTTCAACCGTGCGGAAGCGAGATTTTAGATCTTCAATATAAGGTCTGAAGCTAACACCTCTTTTTGATGGTTTCCTCTTTTCCGACAAAATATCTCTCCTTGGGATTGTGAATTTTATTAATTTAATCCACAATCCTTATTCAAATTAACTTCCATTCATCAATCCAATTCGATTTCGATCAATGGCTGGTCTTTTGCTACAATTGCTTCATCTTCCAACAGTATACTCTTCACTGTTCCACTGTAATCGGAACGTAGTTCTGTGAATACTTTCATAGATTCGATAATGCAGATAATGCTGTTTTTTTTGACATGCTTTCCAACTGCGGCAAACGGTTCGTCTTCGGGGGAGGGTGCTTTGTAGAAAGTCCCTGCCAGAGGCGACGTCACGTTATATATTTTTTTGCTCACTGTTTCCTCCTTAAACCGTATACTTTTTCATGATTGCTTCATCGGCTTCCATCGCTTCCTTAATCAAAGATTCGTCTGCGTCTACTTCCATCCTTTGCAGGGCGGAACACATGGATTTTCCTGTCTGATCAAACCTTAAAGTACATGTAGCGCCACCTCCAAGTGATCTGTTCAGTACTACATCGACGCTATTGATATTCGGCATCGGGTAAATTATTACATCTCCCTTGACCATGCCTTTAAAATGCTCTTTAATGCTCTCGGCAGTAAGAGTATCGAGTAGAAAGTCGTATATGTTGCGGGTTTTTGCCATGAGCCCGATATTGCAGACATCGCCTTTGTCACCAGATCTTGCGAATACCAGATCTTTCAGTAATGTTTTTGCCATTGCTATTTTACCTCCAATAATTGGCTTTGAGCTTTCACTGCTTCTCTTGGAACCAGGGTTGGCCAAAGGGCGATAACTGGTCGTACATTTAACGGAACGCCGAAACTTGAACCTACCGGCCCCATGGTCCATAAATGTGTGGTTTCGCGACGCACCAACTCAGCTTCCTTCCAGGTTTTTGTTCTTGCGGAAATGCGTAATCCTACTTCATTCAAATCCTTATCCACCACTGGTGCAGATTCACCGTGCAACATATTGACACCGATGTAGTCAATACGAAGCTCATCGAATTCGATATTCATGCTTTTAAAACGTTCCCTAATCCAGTTAGCTGACCACTTAGCTTTTTCCAAAGCGTCGGGCCAGGGGAAAAATATCAGTCCTTCACCAATAAAACCATCTCTATATCCAATGCAGGTCTTTAATGTATCGGGCCTTTTTTGGCCGTTCATATTGGTGATGCGTACCCGGTTGCGCTCCTCCTCCTTAATCGTTAAAGCGGTAAAGTCGGCAATACCGTCGGGCATTTTATAATTATTGGGATCAACGGTCTCATAAATCAAGTGTTCCTTGATTGTCCATTCATTGACGATCCCGCCGGAGTCAGGTGTTTTTGTAATGACTGCATTGCCGTCTTCCGTAACCTCCGCAATGGGAAACCCGATTTCCCATGGTCTTTCGGAAACCCGCCACATGTTTGACATCCCGCCGGTAACGCAGCCGGAACACTCGATAATATGCCCTATAGTGATAGCTGCAGCAATTTTCTGCGTATATTTTTCGGTAAAATCCCATCCAAATTCGTGCATCAGCGGCCCGACATAAAGAGCATTATCGGAAACCCGCCCGGCTATAATGACATCTGCACCGTTTTGTAGCTCCTCAATGATCAAATCGGCACCAATATAAGCATTGGCGGCGACAATTTTATCTCTGATACTATCAATATCCTCTTCACCCGTGTCCATATTGGTAAATTTCCAGCCTTGTGCTTGAATCTCATCAATATAGGGCAAGATATCATCCCCTGAAATGACTCCAATATTCATTGGACCCAAATTCATATTTTGAACTACCTTTTTGACTTCCACTCCCGCCTGAATAGGATTGGCACCTCCGGCATTTGTGATAATTTTAATCCCTTTGGGTTTTGTGACAGGTAGCATTTTTTCCATCCAGGGAATAATGTCAGGGATATAACCTTTCATGGGATCTTTGGTTTTCATACGATTCAGCAATGCCATGGTCAATTCGGCCAAGTGGTCGAAACCGATGTATTGAACGTTGCTTCTCTCGGCCATTTCAACGGCCGGTTCCAGCATGTCGCCCCAAAAGGCAGAACCGGAACCGATAGTTACTTTTTTCATATTTTAAACTCCTCAAAAATTAAAAGTTAAAAAGTCTCTATGATTTTATTTCTTTATATTTCTTTATGGTGAAATCCGTTTGCTTGGAATCGTTTTAATAACCCGCAAAGATTAGTCCGAAATATGCTTACTCCGTACAAAACTTTTTAGGACGGCCTTTGGATGGGCACTGCATCCCACATGACGGAATTTATTGTTTAATCGTCACGAAGAATTAGTTTTTTTTATGCTGTGACAATCATTCGCTAATTCAGGCTATTACATCCGGGGAGATAGTATGAAATTGGTTTTTCAAAGTCAAGTCAAGTTTCTACATTTCTGTCTTTTTGAAAAAAATATTAGTTTGACAAGCAACTCTTAATCTTATATCTAACAATTTTATTTTTTGATGGAAATTAAGATGGATAGGGGCACTACATATTGTGGCCGACACTGTTGCGATACACTAACGAAAATTTTTGATGAATTCGTTCCTAAAAAGCGGATACCTATCAGTTGCCGGCTTATTTAGTGAAGCCTGTGTTTTGATCAGATAATATCTAAAAAATATTCAAGGTAAAAAATATTCTCAAACTTGCTGTCATGAGTGAGGTGTTTTTGGGAGAGTTGATAGCCGTAATGGACGATGTTGATGAATATGGTGGTATTCATTCTATTGTTTTTACATTGGTTTAATAGTTGTTTTTCATTAATTATGGTGGATAAAGCTTAATTTTGAGGAGGTTGATTAATGGATTTTAGCTTAACTAAAGAGCAGCTTGAATTAAAACAGGAGTTTGAGGTATTTTTTAAAGAAGAAATGAAGTCGGTCCCACCTGAGTATGGGGCAGGAGGATTAGAAGCCGTATATGG
>DAOWNV010000190.1 GCA_030642405.1 Desulfosarcina sp. | reverse complement strand
GGTTAGCAGTTAGCCTGAAAAGGCTCAAAGAGGGAATTCAACGTTTTAAACTTTAGTTCTCTGTGCTCTCAGTGCTCTCTGTGGTTTTAATTTAATAATTGATTCATAATCCTTATATTTCAGCTGTAAAGATCAACCACAGAGGACACAGAGAAGAATGAGGCAAGACCCTTATATAGGAAAAATAATTGGATGCGGTATCAGTTATACGTACATGAAATTATCAAAAAACTAACCGCACAGGTTAAAAAATTTTACCGGCACAATCGCCGATTTTCCAATAAAAAAGGGGGCCGGCTGATGTTAGCTGACTCCCTGATTTATTTATGGTGCCGGAGCTCGGAATCGAACCGAGATGGGGTCGCCCCCGGTGGATTTTGAGTCCACTGCGTCTACCAATTTCACCACTCCGGCGTGGGTTTGCTTTTATAAGAAAATGGATTCGGATTGTCAATAAAATTAACAAACGATTTGATTTTCATCCCTTTTTCAAGATATTTTGAATCGCTTCGCAAGATACCCTCCCTTCCCGAATCACTTTAACCGGCCAACAGGTTACATCAAGAATCGTTGATCCGACGCCTCCGGCAAGGGGGCCGGCATCCAATATCAGATCCGCCTGTTTTTGGATCTTAGAAGCTAAACTTCTTACATCGGACGCTGCAGGGCAGCCTGACAGGTTGGCACTGGTTCCCGTGATGGGTCCACCAAAAGTCTCAACCAGTTTTTTTGCAACCGGATGTGCAGGCAAACGAACGCCGATTTTTCCAGTCCCGCCGGTAGTTTCCAGTGGGACTCCTTCCGCAACGTTGAAAATCAAAGTAATGCCGCCTGGCCACAGTGAAAATATGGATTCAGCATAGTCCGGAACCGAGTGAACCAACCCAACAAGATCCCGAATAGTTGGAAGCAGCACCAATAACGGTTGATCCATCGGCCTGTTTTTGATGGCATAGACACGGCGGACGGCTTCAACGCTGAAGGCATCCGCTCCAATTCCGTAAAGCCCGGATGTGGGAAAAACCAAAACTCCCTTTGACGCCAACACCCGAACCGCGGCTCCGATCCTCTCTGAATCGGGAGAAGCCGGATCCACGGTGATGAAATTACCGGTATTGAGTGAATTTTTCAGCTTTTTTTCCAACCTGATCGGCCATTTCCTGCTTGAAGTCCTTCAACTGCGAAGCCAGCGTATCGTTGGATACGGCAATGATCTGCACCGCGAGGATCGCCGCATTTTTTGCGCCGGGCTTTCCAATGGACACTGTGGCCACCGGAATCCCAGGCGGCATCTGCACCGTAGAAAGCAAAGAATCCATACCCTGCAAACAAGAAGAGTCGATGGGCACGCCGATCACCGGCAACGTGGTTTGGGCAGCCAGGACACCTGCCAGGTGTGCGGCATGACCGGCACCGGCGATGATCACCTTAAGCCCTCGATCTCGGGCCGACGTGGCATACTCGGCAGCACGTTCCGGACTTCGATGGGCTGACGCCACGGTCATTTCGATCGGAATCGAAAATTTCTTGAAAATTCCAAGGGCTCCTTCCATCACCTTCAGATCGGAATCACTGCCCATGACAATACCAACCTGAGGTACGGCTTGCATCCGCACCAGGGCCTTTTTACCGATATCTTTTCTGAAATGAACTTTTGCCCACTTTATTTTGGACACCGCCTGGTAAGCCTTTTTAATTGCCAGTTCAACCGTATCGCCAAGGGCTGTGACACCCAGAACCCTTCCACCATGTGAAAGAATCTTTTTCCCATCCGCTATGGTTCCCGCATGAAAAACCACTACGTCACTCATTCGGTTGGCCGTCTCGATCCCCTTGATCTCATAGCCCTTTTTATATTTTTTAGGGTATCCGCCGGCAGCCATGACCACGCAAACCGAGGCCCGTGGATCGATATCCAAACGACAGGTCTCCAGCCGCTCATCGATAATGGCCTCAATGACGGGAATAATGTCATTTTTCATTCGAATTAAAAGGGGTTGCGCCTCCGGGTCTCCAAATCTTCCGTTGAACTCCAAGACCTTGATCTTGTCACGATCGATCATCAGACCGGCATACAAAACGCCTTTGTAGGGGCACCCCTGGGCGGCCATCCCCTTAACCATGGGAATCATCACCTCATCCATGATTCGTTGGTGAATATATTGATCCACCACCGGTGCAGGGGAGTAGGCCCCCATCCCTCCGGTATTCAGCCCCTTGTCGTCATCGAAAACAGGTTTGTGATCCTGGGAAGACGGAAGGGGAATTACGGTTTTGCCGTCGGTGAAGGCTAAAAAGGAAGCCTCTTCACCTACCAGGCATTCTTCCACCACCACCTGATCACCGGCCTCACCGAACTCACGGTCGACCATGATCTGTTTTAATGCATCCATGGCCATCTTTTCGGTACTGCAAACAATCACTCCTTTTCCAGCGGCCAATCCATCGGCTTTTACCACCAGAGGTACGCCGATCTTTTTCACATAAGCCTGCGCCTGGGCGTACTGGGTGAACGTTCGACCTTTGGCGGTGGGAATGCCATATTTTTCCATTATCGCTTTGGCAAATGATTTGCTCGATTCGATCCGGGCTGCTTTCCTGCTGGCACCGAATATCCGCAGACCCTCGGCTTCGAATTGATCGACAATACCATTGGCCAATGGATCTTCCGGACCCACAACGGTCAGATCAATTTTTTTTTCCTTGGCAAATGAAATCAATTTGTCGATTTCGGCAGCATCGATGGGAACACAGGTAGCCAAACTGGCAATCCCTGCATTTCCCGGTGCACAGAAAATTGTCTTAACACGTGGGCTCTGGGCGATTTTCCAAGCCAGAGCATGCTCTCTACCACCACCGCCGACAATCAACACATTCATAGGGATCCTCCCCTCCTTTTTAGGTTCTTTTACATTCATCAATGTCTGATGTTCCTCTTTGTGGACAGTTATTCGTCATCCTCTGGTCTTTTTGCGGCGCCGGGCAGCGATTCCCAATTCGATGAGTCGATCCAGCAATGCGCTGAAGCTCATACCGGCAGCCTGGGCTGACTGAGGGAAAAGGCTAGTCGCCGTCATGCCGGGAATGGTATTGGTCTCCAGGATAAAAAACGTATTGTCTTTCAATATCATGTCCGTTCGGCTATATCCTTGAAGATAAAGGGCCTTGTGAGCAACAATAGCATTTCTTTGCCCCTCTTGGGTCAACTGAGCATCTATGCGCGCAGGACAAATTTCTTCGGTCGCACCGGGTTGATATTTGGCCTCGTAGTCGAAGAATTCATATTTTTCACCGGGAATGATTTCGATCAGGGGTAATGCCTCCACATCTTCATTACCAATAACCCCGCAGGTAATCTCCGTACCTGCGATATAGCATTCAATCATCGCCGTTTCACCGAATTCCAGGGCTTTCTCAACCGCTGTAGCCAAAAAAGATTGGTTTCGAACAATGGACATGCCGACACTGGATCCAGTCTCAGCAGGCTTAACCACTACCGGCATCCCCAATTTTAAGACAATGGCATCCACATCTACGGATTCTCCTCTTTGCGCCATTACATAGGGTGGAACATTCAAGCCGGCTTTTTCATATAGATGTTTGGACAACAATTTGTTCATGGCAACCGCACTGCCCAGAACACCGGCCCCCTGGTAAGGGATGTCCAACAGGTCCAGCAGCCCTTGCACAGTTCCATCCTCTCCGTATGGACCGTGAAGAATGATCAGTGCACAGTCGATTTTTTTTGCATCGGACACCAACTGAGGAATATCCGTTTTTGCATCGTATTTTCGGATATCATAGCGATCCTTGTCTAAGGAATCGTAAACCTGTTTTCCACTGTTTAAGGAGACCTCCCTTTCTGACGAAATACCGCCAAAAATCAAAGCAATGGTTCTTTTTTCCATATCAATGATCTCCTAATAGGGTTAATGGGATGGATCAACCATTTAACAATTGTTGTTTGGCCCTGTTGAACTCATCAACTGTAATCAGATCCTTTGCAAGGAGGCGCGCTAGCTCTGTAAGTTCTGAAACTTCATGGTTTTGCATGGTTTCCTGGTCTTCGAGACGGGGTACATCAATGCTTGCCTCGTGTCCGATAGCCGGCGGATTGGGAGACCGGCCTAACTTCACGGTGGCCATCCCCCCCATAAGGCTCACTTCTACGGATCGGCCGTTAAACATAGGGTTTCTCAACATCTCTCTAAGGGATTTACCCTCGGCCTTCATCCGCCTGATGAAAAAGAAAGCAAAAACGCCGATCAGAGCGATTCCTCCAAGAAAAATCAAGAGCATATAATTGACCATGCCCCGAAACAATAACACCATAACCGCCATTACGGCAATCAACAGCACATGAAATCCCAAAATAAAGTAAGCCAGCAGCACGCTTTTTACCAGGCTGTCGCTTTGTTTGTTTTTCTCAAACATGATTACCCCGGATTATTATTTATCCGCCCCGAGTCGTTCGACAACCTCACTGTAATAGCGCTGGGGAATTTCACGGGAAGCATCGGTATCTCTTATGGCATTCAATTTCAAAATTAGATAGTTGAGTTTCTTAATCGTACGGTATTTCCGTTCTGTATCCGTCATTCCGGAAAGCAGGTCTTCGGTGGAACTTATTTCCTTGCGCAATTGCAGTTCAGGCGGCAGGCAATCTGCATTTTTCAATATCTTATGCGCCAAACGCAGGTCTTCAGGAATATGCCGGTCGTCCTCTATATGGAGAGGTTGCCCGCTCCCGGGAAGATTTTCAAATACTCCCTGCTCCTGAGCCATTTTGATCCGAGATTCGATTATTTTTTCAAAGCCGCCAAACATGGATTCGGTCTCTCAATACAACTAAATGACAATAGCGTCCCATCAAAGGAACCGTAAAAAAATCGAAACGATTTGAACAAGGAAACTATATCTACCGTTACGATCTATTTCAAGGACAAATATGGTTATTGTCAGTCCAGAAATGAGGAATTTTGGTCGAGATCAAGGCGTGCGAAAAATTTTACCGGAGGCATATAGTTTATATTCCGAGGATAAAATTTTGAGCGCAACACAGATATCGGGCAAAATAACCATTTATGGATGGGCACTAGTTAAGAGGACAGCAGATGCTCGGTCAGGCTTTCCATATACAGACAGGCTTTTTCCGCAAGAGCATGCAACGTGTTCTGATCTATCGGAATCATGGAGTGGCTTGATTCATCCAGAACCTGGTTTCCCGGATAGCCGGATCCTTTTACGCCTGCCTGAACAGTGGCGTTATCCGCCAGGTGAACTATATGGGTTAACGGATGTTCGCCGGCCAAAAAAGGTTGATGATGGTGGCGAATACCAAAGGAGATGGTTCGCGGCAAATTCCAGTTTTCACAAAGGATGGATGCAATCACGGCATGATCGAAGCCAAAAATATCACACTCCGCCTCCTGCACGGGTTTTTCAGGATTTTTGGCGTAGTAGTGGTCGAATAATATTTTTCGTTCCTTCACGTATGGATCCAAAATTAGTTTACCCACATCGTGAAGCAACCCCGCCATGTACGCGCTGTCAGCAACTT
>DAOWNV010000294.1 GCA_030642405.1 Desulfosarcina sp. | reverse complement strand
CTCTTAAACGGTGATGAATATGTAACACTTGGTAGGAACAACGACCTTGCTTCTTTTTGTATACACCCAAACCCATTTCCCGGTCAGCGGGGGTCCATCAATATGATGATGTTTTCAGTGGCTGAAGTATATAAGACCAACTCTGCTGGAATCATTTTGTCGGGTGCCGGCGAAGACGGATCGGAAGGCCTGAGAGAGATCAAACGGCACGGCGGCAATATTTTTGTTCAGGAACCTGACACCTGCCTTTACAAGGAAATGCCGCTTTCGGCTATTCAAAACTGCGATAATGAAAACATTGTTTCCGATATGCAGATTGCAAGTAAAATAAACACTACCCTATTTAACAAATTTATGTCTAATCAAGGAGGGAAAAATCATGTTTAGAAACCTTAAATTGAGGACGAAGATGCTCATCGTTGGTACCGTCCTGACCGTTATACCGCTGATTGGATTCGGTCTGTTTGTGTTCTATCAGAATACACAAACGGTCAAGGTGTCGACGGTTGAAAGTATCAAGCTTGCTAACACAGACCTCGACCATATAGTAAAGGGTGCATACCAAATGGTCGAAACCCAGAACGAATTACTCCTGAAGAGTATGCAGAGTTATATGAATGTGGCTAGAGACACCGTTTCCAATTTGGGCGGTATCTCATTTGCCAGGGAGAAAGTCTCATGGACAGCCATTAACCAGTACAATAAGACCACAACACAAATTAAACTGCCCAAAATGCTCGTGGGAAACACATGGTTCGGACAAACCAATAAACTGAACGCCACAGTTCCCGTAGTCGATTATATTCAGAGAACAGCAGCAGGTGTAACATGTACCGTATTTCAGAGAATGAACGCCACCGGTGATATGCTGAGAATCGCTACAAACGTGATCAAAAAAGACGGTACCCGCGCTATCGGCACCTATATTCCCAAAACCAACCCGGATGGTTCCGGAAACCCTATTATCTCAACCATTTTACGCGGACAAACCTTTAAAGGAAAGGCTTTCGTCGTCAACGAATGGTACCTGACCTCCTATGAGCCTATATACGGTGCGGATAACAGCATTGTCGGTGTCCTCTACGTTGGTATTCCTCAGCAATCCGCCAAACTCCTACGGCAAGCCATCTTGGATATTAAAATCGGTACAACCGGTTATCTATGGGTCATTGATCCTCAAGGACGCTATGTTATTTCCAAGGACGGAAAGCGTGATGGACAAGATATTTCCCAGGCACAAGACAGCAATGGCGTGTTTTTCGTCAAGGAAGTAATCAAAAAGTCAATGGCGGCTAAACCCGGTGAAGTTGTAGAACAATTCTATCAATGGAAAAATGCGGGTGACGCTAAAATCCGGAATAAAATCGCCCGGGTGATTTATTTTGAACCTTGGGACTGGGTTATCGGTGCCGGTTCGTATGAAGACGAGTTCCTGGCAGGTGCGACAGCCATCGAGAAGATGGCCGATAGAGGCTCTATAGTGTTGATAGCTGTAATCCTCGTTTCACTTGTTGCTTCTGTTCTCGTTTGGATGCTCGTTTCCGCAGGAATTTCCAAACCGATTGTCGGCATCGCAAACGCAATCAACAAGGTTGCGGAAACCCGTGACCTTACCATCGAAGTTCCGACGGGCGGCCGCGACGAAATCGGAATCATGGCTCGCCAGTTCAATCGAATGCTCGAACTTTTGCGGAACTCTTTTGTACTCGTCAGCCAGGCTGCCACCGATGTCGATTCCCGCGCCCAGGACGTGTATCAACGCGCCACAGCCAACCAGAAACGTGCGCAGACTCAGGAAGAAAAAATGAAACAGATGCGCAACATCGTGGAACAGATGAAAGCCACGGCAGGCGAGGTTGCAGCAGCATCCAACGATCAGAGAGAAGCGGCAACGGCCTCAAGCAAGACGGTGGATGGACTTGTGGTTGGAATGAAATCGGTTTCGGAATCCTCCTCCAGCCAGGTTAAAGAGGCAGGCAGCGCCAACGAGAGAGTGGAAGCCATGGGCGAAACCGGATCCAAAGTTGTGCAGACAGCCCAAAACCAGGGACTTCAAGTAAAAGGGGTAACCCAAGCTGTATCTAAAATGAACGACTCCATGGCAGCGCTCAATGACGCAACATCCAAAGCCATGGGATTTGCCGATTCAACACTACAGGCGGTTGATGAAGGAAAGATCTCCGTTGAAGCCACCGTTGACGGTATGCATGCCATTTCTGAATCCTCCGACCAGATTTCCGAAATCATCACCGTAATCACCGAAATCGCGGAGCAAACCAACCTGCTTTCCTTGAATGCAGCCATTGAGGCAGCCCGCGCCGGATCCCACGGTAAGGGGTTTGCCGTTGTTGCCGATGAAGTTGGTAAACTGGCCCAACGTTCGTCTGAAGCAGCCAAGGAAATTACCCAACTGATCAAGGATTCTGTTGAGAGGGTTGCCGAAGGAACCAAACTGTCCGATCAGTCGAGAAAGGCACTGGAAAAAATCGCAGCAGGCGGTGGAACCAACCTGAAAGCGATTGGCGATATCTCAAAAGCTGCAGATGTTATGTCCGAAGGTACTCGGAATGTGGATGAGATGATGAAAGTCCTCAATCAGATGGCTGAAGAAATCGCAAACATGGCAGGCCAGCAGGGCGAACGTCGATCGGCTGCACAAGAGGCGCTTCATACACTGACGCAACAGGCAAACACAATTTTCGAATCGATTGACAGCGCCAACCATGAAGTCTCTGAAATTGGTGAACGCATGACGACGGTGGTGAACCAATCGGATAAGATGAAAGAGATGACATCCATGCAGGCCGAACGTTCTATGACACTGACGGAAATTACGACACTGTCTGCACAGGCGTCTATTCAGACACTGAAAGGTGCTGGTGAGGTTGTGGGCATCACCGAAGAACTTCAGAAGCTCTCAGCGGCTATGAGCGGCCAGATTAGCCAGTTCAAGGTTTCCAAACTCGGTCATGTATCAGAACTTTCAACGACTCCGGAAAACCCTGTTTAAGGAGGTAGGTTGCAATGGAAGAAACGACCATGACACAAAAAAGCCCTATCAGCGATAAAGAAAAGGTCATGCAACTTGTTGGCTTCAATATCGGAAAAGAGTTTTTCGGGGTCAACATCCTGAGCGTTCAAGAAATCATCCGAACGACACCCATCACGCCGATCCCCGACTCTCCGGATTTCATCGAAGGAATCATCAATCTGAGGGGAAACATCATTCCGGTCATTGATCTCCGGAAGCGCCTCAACCTTGTGACCGATGGCTTTGATGAAAATAATCTGTGGATTGTGATCCTGAATATAGACAACCGGGTCACCGGTTTCATCGTCGACCACGTCACACAGGTTTTAAAAATCAACGTGGACATCATCAAACCTGCACCGGATATTGTCGTTGCAGGCCTTCAAAGCCAATACATCAGCGGTGTCTGTAAAATCGATAACAGCCTACTGGTTCTGCTAGATTTCAACCAAATACTGAGAATCGATGAAATCAAAAAACTAAAAGCGCTTCGGTATCATGGTAATTTTTCCCACGATGACACCGATGTTCAGAACCACCAGGTAGCGGGTTAATTCTTGCGGCTGGGGATG
>DAOWNV010000327.1 GCA_030642405.1 Desulfosarcina sp. | reverse complement strand
GCCCTTTCCCCATGGTTGCAAAAAAAAAGCGTGGTTCAGGTCTGTTGCCGCATCCGGAGTTGATAGACAGTATGTTAGAAAAAATTTTTTATCGATTTTCAGGCCGCTTGTCTGTAAAAACCCGTTTAGGACGGTTTTGTGCTCAAGAGATGGACCGTCTCATCCCCGTGTTCAATCGATATCCGCTATCACGTGTCATTGTTCATCCTCGAACCGGTGTGCAAATGTATACCGGACAAGTCAACCTGGACGCCTATGGAGTCTGTAGCATGGACATTACCCACCCCGTTGTTTACAATGGGGATATCAATAATTTGAACATGTTCCAATCTTTGGGATCCAGGTTTCCGAACACCGATGGATGGATGCTTGGACGGGGACTTCTTGCCAATCCCTTTTTACCGGAAATGATTCAAAATGAGGCAATGCCGGTCGGCGCTTTACATGAGCGATTTTTTCATTTTCATGATGATTTACTAGAAGGGTATCTTCAGCTGTTTTCCGGCCCTGGGCATGTATTGGATCGGATGAAAGGATTTTGGAGATATTTTTCAGATGGATTGACAAATGGACGGAAAGCTTTAAAACGTATTCGAAAGGTTAATTCGTTAAAACGGTACCGTGAAATTGTTGAGGAGGTAATCGGATGTCACGAAAGACAATTTTGATTGTTGACGACGAACTGAGTATTCTGGTGCCGTTGCAGTTCCTCCTGGAAAAGGAAGGCTACACCGCAAAACTGGCCCAAAGCGGCAAGGACGCTATTAACAAGATTGCAGAGGTTCAACCCGACTTGATTTTGCTAGACATTATGCTGCCGGATCTTGATGGATATGAAATTTACCACATGATTCGACAACGAGAAGAATGGAAATCGATTCGTATTATTTTTATTACGGCAAAAAACCGTGAGGCCGATATGGCCAAAGGTCTGGCCATGGGTGCCGATGCCTATATCACAAAGCCTTTTTCCAATACGGAACTGATCAACGCGATACGGGAACTGATCGGGCCGGGTGTGTAAAGGGTGCCCGAAAATACAATTTAACAATAAGTTGCCGATCCGGTAAGGATTTCTTTGACAAAAGGGACCGGATAGAATGATACGATCGGACAAAAGATTTGTAAACCAACTTTTTACAATAACCGACGAACTGGTGACCGACCTTGAACAGATGGTCTTTTCAGATCCCGTGTCGCATATTTACAACCCGTTGGTTTACGCAAAAAAAGGTTACGAACAATACATTTGCCGTTTTGGTAAGGGTGAGAAACCGGTGATCCTTTTAGGGATGAACCCCGGCCCGTTCGGTATGGTTCAAACCGGTGTGCCTTTTGGGGATGTTCAGATGGTGAAAGATTGGATGGGAATCAATACATCCGTGTTGCAACCGGATGATCCACATCCCAAACGGCCTGTTTCAGGGTTTGCCTGTACGCGGAAAGAAGTTAGTGGAAGCCGGCTTTGGGGCTGGGCGAAAGAGCGATTCGGGGAACCGGAACCTTTTTTCAAAAGATTTCTTGTACTCAATTACTGTCCATTGGCGTTCATGGAAATGAGTGGGCGCAACCGCACGCCTGATAAACTGCCAATTGATGAAAAAAAAAGGTTGTTTGACATTTGTGATCGGGCATTGGTGCAGACCATCCATCTATACTGTCCCCAGTGGGTGATTGGAATCGGTGGTTTTGCCGAAAAAAGAATTAAAACTGCTTTGAAAGGCATGGGTTTGAATACAGGACGGATCATCCATCCAAGTCCGGCCAATCCCATTGCCAATAGGGGATGGGCGATCCGGATCGAATCGGAATTAGCTGCCATGGGCGTGGTGCTGCCTGATTTTGAGAAAGATCCGTCTGTTTAACAATAAGAAAAAGGCCCGGCATAATATCGGACCCTTTTTAGTTCCTTGTGTTTCCGAACTGGAAACGATCGGCTAAATCCCTCAGCCCCCGGCTGACGGTTTGCAGGCCGGAGGTTGAAACCCTCCCGAGCCGCTGGGAATCCCATTGGGCCGGATGGCACCGGCTGACATCAGCTTCTCCACATTGTCGCATTGACACGAAGGACAATACGGCGGTTTTGTGTCCGAAGCGAAAACCAGTTGCTCAAATCGATGACGGCAGGCCTTGCATTGATACTCGAAGATTGGCATAATAATATTCCTTAAGTTATTTTTACACACAATAATGATCGCTTTGGATAAAGTCAAAAAAAGGGATGAAAAATGTTGATTGTGATGGATAAGACAGCGACGGACGAACAGATTGATCAAGTGGTAGCGGTTATTGAAGGCCTGGGTTGCAAGGCCCGTCCAATTCCCGGCGGGGATCGGGTTTCCATTGGTGTGCTGAACAACAAAGGACCTGTGGATGCAGCCACCTTTATAGGATTACCGGGTGTTAACGATGCAGTTCCTGTGACCAAACCCTATAAACTTGTAAGCCGAGAGACCAAAGCTGAAGATACATTGATAACGGTGGGTGGTTGTACCATCGGTGGAGATCAGTTGACCATTATTGCGGGGCCATGTGCCATAGAGTCGGAAAACCAAGCCCTGACCATAGCACAACATGTTAAAAAAGCCGGTGCCCATCTGTTTCGCGGTGGAGCCTTTAAACCTCGCACATCCCCATACTCCTTTCAAGGACTCGGAGAGGACGGCTTGAAAATTTTGGCGAGGGTGAGAGAAGAAACAGGCATGCCGGTGGTTACGGAAGCGATGGATTTGCTCACGTTCGATTTGGTGGAGTCGTATGCCGACATCGTTCAGATTGGAACCCGAAACATGCAAAATTTCAGTCTTTTAAATAGGGCAGGGGAGTCCAACCGGCCCGTTATGCTCAAAAGAGGCATGGCTGCCACCATTGAGGAGTGGCTGATGGCCGCTGAATACATCATGGCAAGAGGCAATCACCAGGTGATT